>NZ_JBQKLL010000030.1:0-42273 GCF_052116245.1 Blautia sp. Sow4_E7 | reverse complement strand
GCATTTTTCGTCATCATAAAAAACACCGCCCTTCTGATATTTATTATATCAGAAAAGCGGTTCCAACAATAGCAAAACCCTGCAAAAGCAGGGCTTTGTCTACAATCTGAGCACCTCAGATGAGGTGCTTTTTTCATGTTGTGAAAGCTTCTTATTTATTCTTTACTCGTTAATAATCTTTAATGTATCTGCATTACCTGAATATCTGAGTTTGTAGATGCCTTTTTTACATCAGATATATCTGCATTTGACTTCTTAAACCAGTTGCAGATGCTTTTTTGAAGGCCAATGTATCTACAACTTGCACTTTCTAAAAAATAAAGATACTTTTTAACCTACCAATCATGCTCAATTTCATCTGCAACTTGCTCATTTTTAAGGATGAAGATGCTTCTCTCCACAAGAATACATCCTCAACTTGCTTTTTCTTATACTTGAGGATGCTTTCTGCCGTCAAAACGCATCTTCATCCGCTGAATTTTCAATCTCGCAGATACATCCTAGATTATGTTTGAAAAAGGCTTTCTGTAAGATGTGCGTCACAATTTGCGGGAATGATTTTTCAAACACGCTCTATCCACACACCATAACAGTTATATCGCTTAAAAACAATACTTTTTGTTTTGCCTTTTGTTAAAGTACATTTCTTTATCCGCTTCTTCTATTTCCAGTTTCAGCTCATTTTCATTATTGGCAATAGAACCATGCTTATCCGTTCTTGGCTTTAGCAATACTGCATACTGCCTCTGCTCTTCATAATTGTAACGAACCATTAAAACACGACATTTTTATCAATATTTCTAAAACAAATCCAGCATATTGTCCAGATATATTTTTTCCCTGACGTGAATCTGATACTCCGGTTTCGTCATATAATAAAGCAAAAATTCCAGAATCAATGCACTTCCAAGACTACGGCCTTCGATTTTAAAATTGGAAAATCCCATTGGCAGATAAACATTTTTTATATCTGAAATTCCGATAAAGCCCGGATTCGTCATTGCCTTTGAAAAAAGATATCCCTCCTTTGCATTCGGCGCACTACACCGATGATCCAGGCACCGCTCTCCCAGATTTTTGCGGCTTACATTTTCATAACAGCGTTTCCGGTCTTTGCAGCCAAACCAACAGCATTCGTTACAAAGAAACTCCACTTTTTCCTTCTGTTTTTTCGTCAATCCATCCAGCTGTTTAAACGCTTTATTCAAACGAAAATCCGGCACTACATAACGAAATTCATCCCGTTGTATTTCACTAAAAAGCTGCTCAAATTGTGTAAGCACTTTCGTTGTTGAAGATACAAGGTAAAGTCCCGGATAATTTTTTTTCAGATAATTAAGCAGCAGTTCTGAATGAACAATTACACCATTTTGAACTGCTCCTTCACTTTCCAAAAGCTTACACAATGCATTACATTTTTCATCTGAAAGGTGTTCCTCGCGAAGCAATGAATTGCTGAATGTCAGCCGCGCAGAAATCCCCCATTTCTTCATCAGCGCCAAAGCTTCACCAGGATCGCAATCTCCAAATCCAACTCGACCGCCGCCCCAGATACAATCTGCCGGAGCCCCATAAATGGAACCAATCTCACACCAGTCATAAAAATATTCTCTATGCTCATAAAACAACGGCAAAAATTCCTGATATAACTCATAAAACTCGAACAAGCCAGGAAGATGATAATAGGCTTTGTTTGTCATCTCTGTTATTTCTCCCATGAAAATCACTGATATCTGATATTCTTATATTGTACTGCTTTTCCAATATTTTACACTTAATCAAATCTCTGTCAATTGATATTTTTCTCCGGTTTTAAAAGCCCCTTCACTTGATATCCAAATTAATCTACGAAAAACAGCCGGAAGAGTTCTCTCACCCCTTTCCGGCCGTTGTTAATTTACATAATTTTATTTTCCAAGATATCCAAGTACACCCTCTGCAACCAGCTCTTCCCACCCTGTTTCAGATTATAGGCATTTAAAAATACCACATTTTCCGGCTTCTCTGTGACAAACAATTCAAGTGCCGTAATAAAACCAGCTAGTTCTTCTTTTCCAGTCTTAAATGCACGTCCGATCCTTGCATTGTGGCTTGCAGCCATACGGCAGGCCTCAGTCAGATCCTTTCGTCCCACGATCAGGCCCGTACTCTGTGGTCCACGGATATGCTTTCCACCACTGAATACACACAGATCAGCACCAAGTTCCTTCGTATAATACCAGAGATTAGAGCTTGGCGGAAGCTGTGCCGCAGCGTCCACAACAATGGTAACTCCGGTCTTCTTCAGTTCCGGGATTACTTCCTCGCAGGTAGGGATTCCCTCCTCATATAATGTTGCCGGGAAAAGAAATACCGCAGCTGTCTTCTCATTTACCGCATTCACCATAGCCTCAACAGTTGGCTCAACAGAAACAATTTTTGCTCCTGTCCGGCCTGTAATCTTCCAATAAGGAATAATCTCACGGAATTTTCCATCAAACATGAGAATCTCATTTTTCTCAAAATTCTCCACATGAGGCAGCTGATCCAACTTCTTTTCATCTGGTCCGCAAATTGCAGCTGCAGCGGAAAGAATTACTCCGCCATATAACGAGCCACCCATAAAACAGGTGGCTCCGCATATAGCTATATGCCTTTCACATTTTGTAGCAATTCACTCCAGGACCAGCAGTGTATCTTTTATAATCTCTGTCCAGCATTCTGCTATTCTTCTGTGTCCTGCCCCACTGGGATGTACCATATCAGTAGAAATGTAAGCAGAATTGTCCAGCAAATGCAAACCATTCGTATAAAACATATTTTTTGCCGTTGCATTCCGATAGATAATCTCCCGGAAAACCTTTGCCCTTTCCTGATTATTCTGGTTATTTCCAAAAATGTCTGTTACAAAAACCGGACGTCCGTCCTTTGCAAAAAAATCCAGAAACTTTATAACTCTTTGCTCATATTCCTCATCTGAGATCGAGGTTCCAAGCATATTTATTTCCAGTTCCAATGTAGCAAAATCCCAGTCTTTTCTGGATACCATATATTCAGCCACCGAAGCCTCCATAAATGCAGAACCGGCATAGCCCTGATTAATACAATCTACTCCCAATGCTTCCGCAATAAGAAATGGATATGAAAAAGGCAAGATCAGGCTGAGACTTCCATGAGTAATAGAAGAGCCATAAGCCAGATAACGTACTGATGGAGTATCTTCTTCCCTTGGCGGTTCTGTTTCCCCCTCTTTGCCATAATAATGGCAGATGCCGCCAGGAAGAAGCACACGCACAAGCCGCGTACAAAACGGAAGATGCTGCTCTTTTTCAATCATTTCCAACTTCTGCAGTTCTTCTGGATATCGTATGGAAATGACAGTCTCCCTTATATTTTACATTAATTCAAATGAGTGAAGACTTGTAGTTCCCCCTCCTGTATAGGTGAAATACAGCGCCTGTACTCCATCCGGAATATCAACCTTTGTTTCATATGTTTCCCACACGTTTGTATATTTAATTTTTACAGTTCCCAGGACAGGTCCATCCCAGGCGGTTTTTATCTGGAAGGTTCCATCGCCATATCCCCTGGTCGTAATACGCATACCATGTACATTCTTCATATCAAAATATTTAAAGCCAATCGTTGTGGAGTCTTTGATATTTGCAATATAACCTTGTTCCTCATCTCCATCTTTTCCATCCTGCATTACCCTTGGATACTTATCCCCATCCACATAAACGGAAGGCTGATCCGTAAATAATCTACAGGCAATATACGCCGGATATACTCCTTTTCCCGGAAGTGGGCCTCCATTTAATCCGCAAGATGTAAGCTCCGCCTGTTCAAAGCTTCCGTCTGGATTCATATGCAGCTTTTCCGCACACCCCTGTCTGCTGTACCAGGTTCCATTTGTATGACGATGATAGAAAATGTACCAGTCTCCATTAATTTCAACAATGCTTCCATGATTGTTTGCCCCATATGCCATCGGCATGTCAGCTGGTTTATCATGATTAATATGTAAATCACAGTTGCTGTTCAATACTCCTCTGTATTGAAAATCACCTACTGGAGATTTACTTGTCGCATAACAAAGCTCATGCATTACTTCTGAAGAATAAATAAAATAATAAGTATCCCTGATTTTCCGAATAGAAGGAGCTTCAAAAAAAGCATGCTTTTCAAAGCTGGTGCCTTTACTGTATTCGCAGCCTGGAGCTACAAATGCTGGTGCTTTCCTTATTGTAATCATATCTTTCTCCAAAACGGTCACCATTGCTCCTGTTCTGGACTTATCCCCGATTCCACAAAATCCAGTGTAAAGATATGTAACCTCTCCCTCAGTCAGCACTCCTGGATCAAACTGCGGCTGATCTCCTTCTTTTTCCCCAAGAAGAGTTCCATCCGGATAATGAACATAGCCGTAGAACTCATAACAACCAGCTGGATGGTCGCAAACTGCAACCGAGACTACCGAAACATGATCCAGAACATAATACAGATAATACCGGCCGTCTGGTCCCACTGTCACATCTGGTGCATACAAACACATTTTTCCGTCTTTATTCAATGGATCCTCATTGCGTGGATAAATAATTCCTTCATATCTCCAATCCGAAAGATCATCAACTGGTGCTGACCAGCATACATAATCTCCCATACAGAAAACGTAGCCATTATAAAAATCATGAGAACCATATACATAAACTCTTCCGTTAAATACATAAGGTTCTCCATCCGGGATATACTCCCATGATGGTAAATATGGATTAAATGCTTTTCCCTTCATTTCACATGTTCCCCTTTCATATTAATATACTTTAACTTTCCCAATCTATACTGTTGGTTTCCTAAACTTTTCCAGCTAATCACTTGAGTTTTCTCCTTCCAGAACAAATCTGTAATACAGTAATCTCCTTTTTCATAACCATAACCGTCTTCTGCATCCTCATACAACACACCATGTCCATCGCATCCCGGATATATTTGTAAAATAATATCCCGGTCCTTCATGTCTGCCGTATTGGCTCCAGGCTCCTGAGTTGGAATTACGGAACCAGCACGCACAAATACTGGAATCTGCTCTAATGGTACTTCTACCTCTATCCACTGTCCGCCAGTATAAAATTTACTGGTATTCCAATCATACCAGTCTCCCCCTGTGGGAAGGTACACCAGTCTCTTTCCTCCAGGATTCACAATTGGGCAGACCAGCAAGCTATCCCCCAGCATATACTGATCCGAAATACTTCCCACCGTTTTATCCTCTGAAAAATCAAATATCAGAGGTCTCATAAGCATTCCGTCATTTTTGCACGCCATAGCTGCCTGTGAATATAAATAAGGCAACAATCTATAGCGCCCTTTTATGCACACTTCCGCAGCTTCATAAAAAGTTGTTCCTGTCTTCCCTAATGCCCAGGGTTCTCTTCTCACATCTGTCCCATGTGCCCTGAAAACAGGTAAAAATGCCGCATACTCCATCCACCTTATGTAAAGCTCCCGATACGCCGGATCTTCCATTCCTTTATCGAACTCACCGTTCCAGTACCACTGTCTTCCCTTTTTTACAAAAAAAGCTCCTATATCCAGCGTCCAGTAAAGCATTCCACTGGCAGCATACTGAAGTCCTGCACATACCTGATTTTTCAGGCATTCCCAACTGGCAGCAATATCGCCAGACCACATAATTGTCCCATATCTCTGACTTCCAGCCCAACCGCTTCTTGTAAGATTTACAACTCTCTTTTCAGGAAAACTGTCACACTGCCCCTCCCAGATTGTCTGCGCATGGTACATTCCAAAAGCATTTACTTTTTCAGGCGGCATCACTGCAAAGGTATCATGAACATATTCACTATATGCCTGGCCGGCCTCTGGCTCTATGGTATGCTCCCATTCCGGAGTGATTGGTTCACTGGAATCGGCCCACCAACCATCAATTCCATGACATGCAAGCTTCTTTTCTACCTGCTTCCAGTAAAGCTCCCTGCCCTCTTCTTTAAACGCATTGTAAATCTCTGTTCCCGGGAAAAGCAGTTTCTTTTCTGCAAATTCTTTATAATCTGCTGTGATACTGCTCATATTTGGCCAGATAGAAAGCATAAAGTGAATTCCTTTTTTATGCAGTGTTTCTATCATTCCAGAAGGATCTGGAAATCTGTTGGAATCAAAAGTTTTCTGTCCCCACTGTCCGTCTGGCCAAGACATCCAGTCCAGGACAAGACAATCCACTCCAATATCACGTCTTTGGAATTCATCCGCAATTGCCAGAATTTCTTCTTCACTTTCATAGCGTTCCTGAGACTGAATATAGCCATATGCCCATTTCGGAAGCATAGCCGCCTTCCCTGTGATCTGCCTATAATCCCGAATTATCTGAAGCATATCACCTCCACCCAGAAAATAATAATCCAGGTACCAGTCCGCTTCCGTCTGTAAATAAGCCTCAGCCCTGTTTTCTGTAAACAAAGCCGCAGACTGTGTGCTCAGTAAAATTCCATACCCTTTACTGGATACCAGCATAGGAATCCCGATTTTTCGGTTTGCCTGATGTATATATTGCGTTGTATTCCGAAAGTTCCAGTCTCCATTTTCATTCTGTCCGAGTCCCAGAATTATTTCTTCTGGCGCAAAGTCAAAGTATGTCCTGGTACGGTATGCACATCTGGAAAAAGCCTTATCGCCTCCGCTTATTTTCCGCTTTACACCATCTGCTGTAACAATTTCTTTTACTTCCAGATTTTCGTTTTCTACCGTTTCGTATATATCAAACTTCTCCATCATTCTGGATTCTTTCGTCCGTTCTTTTCCAAGAACGGTTCCTGCACCGTTCATATAGCATACAGACCCGGTGGCTTTATCCACACTGATGCTCACACGCTCCGTTGCAACAATCGTTTCATTCTGCCTGTCAAGCCAGTTCCACAACAAATCCTTTTGCGGCTTCTTATATTCCTTTCCCTGCTCCTGGCAAAACTCTTCCTGATCTGTATATGAAATCCGAATTGCAGTTTCTGTTTGTGGACAAATGCGGATCAGGCTTTCTTCCTGTTTCAGATATATCCCGTCATCCTGCTGCCAGACTTTAAGAATGCAGCTTTTTGCCGGATGAATTACATTCATCATCTTCTTTTTCCCCGTTGCATTTGTATTTTTACTTTCCAGGTATTACTTCTTTTTGCTCTCCATTGACATAAACAATAAATTTATCTCTTAAATCACAACCTCTGTCTTTTTTTATTTTCCAGTTTGTAACTTTTCTATTTTTCCACTCCATTGACAGGAGCAGACCATTCCTCAATCGGACTCCCTCTGCCTTTCCTTCGGAAAATTCGTCGGGCAGTGCAGGTAAAAGCCATATGCAGTCATCCTCGCACTGTACAAGCATTTCAATCATCGCAGCAGCAGCCCCTAAATTACCATCAATCTGAAAAACATACCCGTCCAACATAGGATGATTGTCCATAAGATTAGGAAACGTACTACCAGAAAGCAGTGCCTGTAAATTCTCGTATACCTTTTGTCCGCTTCTAAAGTGTGCCCACAGCCCAATGATCCAGGCCCTTGACCACCCGGTATGCCCGCCTCCTGCTGCCAATCTTCTTTTTAAAGTGACCTCTGCTGCCTGCATAAGCTTAGGCGTTTTCTTCCAGCTGACAGAATGTCCCGGATAAACTCCATATAAGTGGGAAATATGCCGATGCCCCGGTTCTGCTTCCTCATAATCTTCCTGCCATTCCTGAAGCTGTCCGTATTTTCCAATTTTTAAGGGTGGAAGTGCCTTTAATATCTCTTCAGCCTGCTGCCTGTATTTTTCTGGTTTTCTTAATACTTCACAGGCTTTTTTATACCCTTCCAACAACTCCATCAGGATTTCTACATCCATAACAGCTCCCTCGCACATGCAGCCTTGTCTGCCATCTTTCATAATATAGGTATTTTCCGGTGACACAGAGGGAGATGTAACAAGTGTCAGATCATCTGCTCGGATCATAAAATCTGTAAAAAATTCCACACAAGCCTGGAGGATTTCAAAATGTTCTTTCAGAAATTTCTTATCTCCTGTATATTCAAAATGTTCCCAGATGTGCGTTGCCAGCCACGCTTCTCCCATAACCCAAAAGCTGGCAGGAATATAAAAATCCTGGGGTGCTGTATCCGCATAGATATCTGAGTTATGATGCGCCACAGAGCCTTTGCATCCATACATTTCCCACGCTGTTTTTCGCCCATTCTCACAAAGCCTTTTCAAAAAATTAAAATATGGAAGATGGCACTCACTTAAATTTCCACTTTCTGCAAGCCAGTAATTCATTTCTGTGTTGATATTGATTGTAAATTTGCTGTCCCATGGAGGAGTCAGACTGTTATTCCAGATTCCCTGGAGATTAGCTGGAAGACTGTTTCCTCTGCTTGATGACAAAAGCAGATATCTGCCATACTGAAAATACAAGGCATAAAGTGCAGGATCTTCTTCCCCGTTTTTTATTGCTTCAAGTCGCTTATCTGTGGAAGTCAGGTCTGCTTTCTGTTGGTTTTCTGCTCCCAGCGTAAGTCGCATCCGTTCTGATATTTCTATAAAATCTTTTACATGTGTATCCCGGCATTTTTCCCATTCCTGTTCTGCTGCCCGACTGATTTTTTCACGGCATACTTCCTTAAACTTTTTTTCACGGAAACTGGTTTCAATATTAATATAAATAACTGCTTCTTTCGCACCTTCTACCAGCAAATGCTCTCCGATTGGATATACATCGCCTTCATCTGTATACACGGCCAGCTGTACAGAAAAAGAGATTCCTTTTCCTCCATCGACCACAAAGCCAATTGTATTTTCCTGTGCCCATACCTCGTCTGTCCTGTTGTGACATCTTTCCAGATGACAACAGAAATCAAGTGTTCCTTTGCCTTCTGCTTTCATATGCAGCACCATCACCTGTTCTGGAAAAGAAGCAAACATTTCTCTTTTATATTTCGTACCATCAACTACATACTGCACTGTACTGATCCCTTTATTCAAATCCAAGGCTCTCCTGTAATTATGCCATTCCCCACCATTTTTAAATTTAATATACAGTTCTCCCGCAGACTGGTAAGCTCTCTCAGAATTAGGTGTTCCTGCCAGAGCCTTTAAGGACAGAGATTCCGCATTTGCAATATTTCCTTGGCGTATCATTTCCCGAATATATGGCAAATACTTTTTTGCATCTGGATTAATTCTATTCAGAGGTTTTCCACTCCAAATACTATCCTCATTCAGCCAGATAGTCTCCTGATCTGGACTGCCGGCAATCATTGCACCCAGTCTGCCGTTTCCTACCGGTAATGCCTCTTCCCAGTTTTTAGCTGGCTGCTCATACCACAGTTCCATACTTTTTCTCCTTGTAAAACGGTCTGATTTATTATGCATACACATCTATTTTTCTTACACCAGGCTCTTTATCACTTAACAGAAGACAAATATACCTGCTTTGTTCTTCCATTTTCAGCGTCAAATGTGTCAAAGCCGGACGCTTATCTGATATATACATTTGTTTTAAATTTTTTCTGTCTTCGGACAACGCCACTGCAAACTCTGTGTAAACCATATCTTCGAAAGTAAAATTTATTTCCCTGATTTCTTTTGTTCCTTCCAGATCCAGCATTAACCAATGCGAATATTCTGTTCCTCCCAGCTGTATTGGTTTTTCTGAATCTCCGCAATGCCAGAATGTGCCCTCACTTCCATCCACTATATTTCGTGCTTCATTCCCAACTCTTTCACTGCTGAAAAATACTGGTCTATACATACTTATCTGATTTAGCCTCTCTCGTTTTGGTGCTTCTGTCAGATATGGTGGTGGAGACAGAAGATTCCAGTTTTCTCTTGTTCTCCTGACTTTCTCACCCTCATGTTGAGCTTCTTCGTTGTCCCATACCTCTACTTCCAGCTGAGTCACAATCCCAGACTCACTTTTTGCCTGAATCAAAGCTTTTCCCGGAAAACAAGCATGAAGTTCTATGGCTCCAAGACCATCTGACAGGTTTCCATTTTCCTCAGACATTACATATTCCCAACCTGTTGGAAAATAAATTCCACCATATAAAACAGATAAAGTTACTGTATCCTCACCACATACCCTCTTGCCTTCCTTATCAGTCAGGCTGACACAAAGCCAGATATCTTCTGTTCCATCACATGCTACTTTATTTCGATCCGCTTTTAAAATAATCTGATCTGCCTTTTTACACAGTGCATGTGCCGGAGCCGGAATACCCTTAAATTTTTTCCTGTACCAGTACCAGGTATCCAGCGGAAGACGGTAATAATCAATCATTCCCATATGCCCCATATCACCTAAAATACTTCCATGATGAAATCCGCACCATATTGCTTTTCCTGAACGCCATGGATGATCAATCTCTACCCCATCGGTATATCGTGATTCAAATTTTCCTGGTCTGTCAGATACCGTACTTCCATATTCAGATACAAAATTAGGAAATCCCGGATCATGGAAAATGGCAGCCCCATCACCATTATATCCAGCAATATCTCCTAGCACATCAAAACCACCTCTCTGTGCACCACCAATTGCTGCCGGTCTGGTTGGATCCAGTTTATGCGATAAATCAACCAGCTGTTTCAGCAATTCCCGGGTCTTCTGTTCTGTTCCCGCATCCGTAAAAAAAGGCTCATTACACATGCTCCAGACAATAATACTTGGGTGATTTCTATTTGCACGTATCATTTCCGCCAATGTATTTTTGCAACTTTCCTCAAATGCATTCTCATCTTCCTCATGGACTGGATAAGCACTGGCTGTCCAATAGCCTTCCTCTTTCGGTCCTCCAGTTCCCCAGAAGCAGTTCTCTGACCAGAAAAGAATTCCCTGTCTGTCACATTCTTCTGCGAAATATGTATGATGAGGATAATGAGACCCACGGATAAAATTCATTCCGCACTCTTTTATCATCTGAACATCTCTTTTAATTCCAGATCTTGGAACAGCATCAGACCAGCCTGCATGATCCTGATGAACGTTTGCACCATGTATCTTGTAATGCTCTCCATTTAAAAAAAAGCCTTTCCTTGCGGAGAAATGAAACCACCTGATTCCAAACTCCGTTATACATCGGTCAATTTTCTGATTATTTTCATAAAGCAAACTTTCCATTTCATATAATTCTGGATTTTCCGGGCTCCATAAATGGGGATTTTCTATCTGTATTCTTTGCAAAACCTCTGTTTTTTGTATCTTTTCTGTATTTTCTATAGAACAGCATTCTTCTATTCTGCTGATTTCTTTTCCCTGAAATCTGATTATTGACACCAGCTGATATTCTGCATCTGCATTTTTGCAGTTATATGAAAGCTGTTTTTCCAATTCTGTGCGTATTTCGATTACGGCCCGTTGTCTGGAAACTTCTGGTGTAGTAACCCAGATTCCATACCAGGAAATATGTACTGGTTCTGTTACAATAACCGAAACATCCCTGTAAATACCACCGTTAAAAACATGTTCTCCTGCCCTCGGTGCAATTTGCGGATTCCACAGGTTATTAACCCGTACAAAGATTAGATTATCACCGGGCTGCATAAAATCTGTTATGTCTATTATAAAAGCTGTATAGCCGCCTTTATGCTCTCCTGCCTTTTTTCCATTCACATACAGTTCCATTTCCTGAAAAACGCCTTGAAATTCCAGACTGATTCTTTTTCCAAACCACTCTTTTTTCATGGTAAAATGCTTCCTATAGCATCCATATCCTACATAGAACTCGCTTTCCATAAAATAGGGAATTCCAAAGGAGTGGGGAATACAGATATCATACCATTTGTTATCATCAAACTCTGGATTCATTCCCTCTGACCAATCTCCATGAAGGAACTTCCACCCTTCATTCCATAATTTTTTTTCTCTACTCATATCTTTTCCTTTATTCCTTTTCATAAATCCATGCTTCTGCTGTAAAATTTTTTTCAGCATTTCCAAAGTGTTCCAAAATATTTTTGTTTTCCAGCCTGGTCAGATCCATATCTTCAGAATTATCAAATCTGTGAAAAACAGCCAGTCCCATGTTCTTCCATTCCCGTAATACTAACTGGCTGCCTTGAGGATTGTTATAACTATTTGTTGTATATTCCTGCAAAATCGTACAACCATTTTTGATAATATCTGCAGCCTTTTTATAGAATTCAATTCCCTCACTGACGAGCTTCCACTGTTCCTCTGACAAATCATGGATATCCCCGCTTAAGCACATTCTTCCAAGAAAAGTCGCTGCCAGGGAATAAACAATTCTTTCCCGGCTGTCACCAGCTCGCAGCACGGCCCATATCTGGCTTTGTTCCGGCCGTATAACCCGATGCATATTCGCTGCAATCAATGGAATTGCTGTTGTTTCATGAGCATCAGAAAAGCTTGCCTGGCTTGCCAGTTCCATCATGGAGGAAACCAGTCTGTGGCCGCCACTGGAACAGTTTTCTATTACAATTTCCGGAATTTCTTCTTTTATTTTTCTAAAGAAGCTTTGAGTGGCTGCTATTTTTTTATATAAGCCATCTCCCAGACTGTCACCGCCGTCACAGCCCATTCCAATTGTGTCATTGTAATCCACCTTCAGATATCCAAAGCCGCCTTCTTTTAAGGTTCCAATCACTTCTTTTGTAAGATGTTCAATTACCCACGGATCCTCCATATCCCAGAATCTTCTTCCTGAAACTGTCAACGGCATTCCATCTTTTTTCAACAGATGCTCCGTCTCATTAAAATACGGACTATGAGGTCCTACCACCTCAATTTCAAACCATAACCCAGGAACCATCCCTTTCGAACGGATAATGTCAGCTGCCTGCTTCATTCCTCCTGGGAATCTGTCTTTATTTACTTTCCAGTTTCCTACACTTTGCGCCCAGTCCTGAGGCATTCCGTACCATCCTGAATCAATAACCAGATACTGTATTCCTTTTTCTTCTAAAACATCACTTATCTGTCTGATGCTTTCTATATCCGGATTTCCCCAGCTTGTGCAGTACTCATTAAACATAATTCCCATATGGTCATCTACCGGCGAAATTTCAGGGTGTTGGACTTTTACCAGCTTGTCACAAACCTCATACATAGAATTTCCTTCCGCGATTACAGCTGCTGGAGTAACAAAGCTCTCTCCTGACGGAATCTTTTTATACCAATGTCCAAAGTCTCTATCTGCAATTCCGCCTGTTACCTCAAATTTTTGTGATTCTTTACAGGAAATTTCAATCTGCCATGAGGACGCCATTCCCAGTTGAATTCCCACTATGTGCCCTGTTTTACTATCTTCCAATGCAACAAAAGGAAAATATTTTCTCACTGGCATAGAACCCACATTTCCAAATTTTTCAATTCTGGAAGCACAGCCATTCCAGGATTTTTCAAGATGCAGATCTTCTATTGTCTCTGTCCGTAGCTTTCCTTCGGCACTCCAAAAGGACTGTAACCGATGGATTTTATCCGCCTCAATATTTTTAAGAGCAAAAGAAGCGATCATTTCTATAGTGACTTCCTGGTTACTTCCATTCACAAATTCACTCCATACTTTTTCTGCTTCTCCATCTAGTTCCCTATGTACTTTTAGAATAAGTCCCGTATTATTTTTATAAATCTTTACAGACTCCGTTTCTCCTTCTATACTTTCAGAAATAGAAAATCCTTCTATAGTTTCACTCCTGCTCATGCTCATGCCACTTGTAAAACCACCGGCATAACCATCTCCCATTAATTTTATTTCTGCATATAATTCCATGCATTTTCCTCACTTAATCTTCAAATTTAATCCAGCTCCATCCGACAATTCTGTTTCCAGCTTCTCTCTGATTGCGTCTTCTCCCGCCAGATAAGAATCTGCCAGAAAAACAAACGGTACCATCTGGTCTTCTTCTGGTACATTATATTTCTCAAACATTTTACGAATCAGCTTTCCATTATCACCTTCTCTGGAATTCAGGCTTATCATGTGAAAACCGGATTCAGTTCCATTACAGTTTATTGTTTCCGGAAGGCTCTCCATAAAAAGTTTTACCCGATTGCACTCGTCGCAGTCTTCTCTGTAAAAATATACTGCTTCCGCCTCCCCCACAGCCTGATAAGCTGCTGGAAGAAGCTCATTTATTTCCTCCTCACCTTCCAATACATATCCGTTCACCAAAATTACAGGATAATTTAATCCATCCTCTTCCATCTCATTTTCCTGTAAAACCTTGGCTCCCAGCTCTCTTTCTTCTGTTTTAAACATATTATAAAAAGTGACCTCACAAGGAATTTCATCCTTATAAGCACCTGTTTTTTCGTCGATTATTTCCTGCAATTCTTTCTGAACATTGCAGGATCTGCATCCATTTTCATAAAACACCTGCAAGGTTATCGTATCTATCTTTTCAGCTTCTGCTTTTACACTAAAAGCGTTTGCTCCCAAAGCACAAATCGCTACCAATCCTAATAAACCTGATCTTATTCCCGTTCCCAATCCTTTCTTCATATGCCCACCTCTTAAAAAGCAAGGACGGACACCGTCCTTAACAATGCCCGTCCTTTTAGTTACCATGTCATAAAGCTTTCTCTGTCATTTATTTGTTCTCATAAGCATCATAATAGCTCTGCCATGTAGCAAGATAATTTTCTACACCCATATTATTCAGTTTTTCAATATAAGTATCCCAGTCTTTATCTACATCTAATTCACCAGTAATAAATTGAACAGTTGCCTGATTTACATAACCTCCAATTGTAAGAGTACCCTCAGAAATTGTCTGTGCATCAGCTCCTTCAAATACAAGATCTGGCACAAGTGAATCTAATTCAGGAGAGTATTTTTCATATGCTGATGCAGCTTCCTGCAAATAATACTCTGTATCATGATCCGGGTCATCTACTTTTACCTGGTTTCTCTGCTCAGTATCTCTTGACCAGATACATGCATCAGGCACATATACTGTTTTGGTATATTCTTTGTCAAATCCGTTTCCAAGCCAGTCATACTTTTCAGCATCATACTTATGGGTTTCGTAGGCAGGAGTTCCTCCACCTAATGAAGTTCCATCTGTTGTCCAGTCCCAGCCAACGCCCTCCGGACCATAAGCCTGTACATTACTTGCTTCCGGAGATGCCAGGAAATCAAATAACGCTACCGCAATTTCCGGATATTTACAGTTTGCAGATACACTTCCGATACAGGAACCAAAGTATGTCTGAATATTACGTGCCACAAGTCTTACACCCTCTGGACCAGCTACAGGTTCCATAATAGCCCAATCCTGCCATTCACCATCCTGATTTGCCCAGAATTCAGTACCACCTGCATTTGGACCGCCAGCCGCATACATTGCAACTTTATGTCCATTTTCGCTGTTTAATGCTGCGTTAAACTGAGTATTATCCTGTGTAAATGTCTGATTATCAAGAAGACCATCTTTATACAATTTGTTAATAAATCGAAGTGCTTCCTTATATTCATCCTTCATCACAGAATACTCGATTTTTCCATCATTTACTACAAGCCCTGCTCCAACTGTCGGATTTGTGTTGCTAAGTGGGTTATTGCACTGTACAAAAGAGTTAATCAGCCATACAGTAGGATCTGTAGCCCAACCGCCAATGAATCCAGTCATAGGAATTTCATCGGCCTCACCATTCCCATTAGGATCCTCATTCTTAACTTTATAAAGGAAATCATACAATTCATCTGTTGTTTCCGGAACTTTTCCATCGCAGTATTTCTCTACCCATGGCATATAGATCCACATACGATTCTGGAACACGCAGTGAAAGCACTCATTGTCATCACCATAGGTATAAATATTGCCATCACTCATAGTAATGTCATCTTTTCTTGTAGGGCTGACCTCATTCAGATGATTCCAATTCGGTGCATCTTCAAGATAGTCTCCAAGAGGAACCAGTAATCCCTGCTGTCCATATGACTGGACCTCGGCCTTACTCCAACCGGTAGATAAGAAAATATCAGGAAGACTGCCTGGATCTGTCATTACCAGGTTCAGTTTTGTTTTTGCATCATCACCATCTACATCATACACATAATCCAGATGAATGTTTGTTTTCTCTTCAATCCAGTCTGTAACATAGTTGTCCTGGTAGGTACCGCCACCAGTAGTCGGTGCATTGACAAATACTGTCAGATTCAGCTTTTCCTTCAATGGAAATGTTACATCGCTTACGGAATCAAATGCAAACGGATCTGAATCATCAGCTTTAACCATCTGTACATTGCTGATGGAAACTCCTGCAGCCATTGATAATGCCATAACTGTTGCTAAAACTTTTTGTAACACAACTTTTCTTTTCATGTAAATCCTCCTTACATACACCTCTTTGTTTTTATAATTCACAGGGAATCTGCAGCCTCCCCGTTTCTTATCCTGTATAAATCATCCCTTTACAGAACCAACCATAACACCTTTTACAAAATATTTCTGTACAAATGGATAAATCACCATTAATGGAATCGTACTGATAATAATCGTTCCATATTTTAACATTTCACTTAAATACTGATTCTTCGCTATTGTCGCCGGATCTACATTTGATGAACTAAAGTTTACCTGAGACATCAGCAATATTTTTCGAAGAATAAGCTGTAATGGATATTTTTCCTCAGAGTTCATATAAATCATCGGACCAAAATAGGAATTCCACAGTGAAACTGCAACCCACAGGCTAAGTACCGCGATAATGGGGGCTGACAATGGCACAACAATCTGGGAAAAGAATCTGAAATCAGAACATCCATCCATTTCCGCTGCTTCTAAAAGCTCTTTTGGAATATTCTGGCTGAAATAGGTTCTGGCAACAATAATATTATAGGCACTAACTGCTCCTGGTAAAATAATTGCCCAGATACTGTTAAGAAGTCCCATATTTTTTACCAATAGATAACTTGGAATCAGTCCCCCTGAAAACATCATCGTGAACAAGATCAGTCTCATGAACCATTTTCTTCCTCTGAAATCCTCTCTAGACAATGGATATGCTGCAAGTAATGTAAGTACTACACTAAGCACAGTTCCTGCTACTGTATAAATAATAGAGTTTAAATAACCGCTCCAGATAGACTGATATTTAAATACCGCCTTATAACTGTCAAGTGTGAACTCTACTGGCAATAATCTGACTTTTCCAGCCATCAGCGCATTTCCTGAACTAAATGAACAACTGATAATATAAATGATTGGGTATAACACGATCAGAAGAAGCAGTGTAAGCATTATGTAATTGACCGTATATACAACCTTATCCTGTGAAACTTTTTTCTTCATTTCCCTCTCCTCCTTACCTGGACACTTTATAAAAATCCGTTTCCAGTGAGCTTGTCTGCTACCTTATTTGTAATAATAATTAGCAAAAGTCCCACAAGTGACTGGAACAATCCAATTGCCGTAGCGTAGGAATAATCGGGGAACGTAGATACCAGCGACACCTTATATGAATATGTACTTATTACTTCAGACATTGCAATATTATTCTGGTTCTGCATTGCAAGAATTTTTTCATATCCAACATTCAGAACGCTTCCCATATTGAGAATCATCATAATCACAGCTGTTGGCATAATTGCAGGCAGATCCACATACCAGATTCGCTGCAGGAGAGTTGCTCCGTCAATGATTGCTGCTTCATGCTGCTGCATATCTACACCAGACAACGCTGCAATATAAATAATCGCTCCAAATCCAATTCCCTGCCATACTCCAGTCCATACATATAAAGATGGAAAAAGAGAAGCTTTTCCAAGAACATTGATTCCCAGATGTTCAAATAAAAACTTTCCAATTACACCCACTCGATTATCTAACATCAGGTTGATAATTCCTACAAATACAATTGTTGAAATAAAATACGGGCAATAACTAATCATCTGCACTGTCTTTTTGAACTTCACATTCTTTGCGTAGTTCAAAGACAATGCAAGAATAATAGAACAAGGCATAGATACTACCATTGAATACAATGAAATTACAATGGTATTTCTCAGACATTCCTTAAAATTATAATTGTTAAAGAATCTAATAAAGTTATTCAGTCCATGATTGGATGTCCATGGGCTGTTCCAGATTCCCAACGTTACCTTATAATCTTTAAAGGCAAGTAAGATACCATACATTGGTACATAAGAAAAAATAATTAAAAGTATAAGCGGCAATGCGATCATAACATATAACTGCCAATGTGCGACCATATACTTTCCCAGGTGCTTATCATTCTTTTTCATATCAGGCACTCCCTTTTGCTTTTTCAGAAGTTTTCTTCCGTGCCCTTATCATTCCACACTTTCAGAAAAAAGTATATATTCCGTTGCTTTTTAGCAGTATTCAATTCTTCACATTGCCGTATTTATCAGCTTTTTCGGTATTCTGTGGTGCTAAGACCAGTCATTCTTTTGAATGCCCTGCAAAAAGAATTTGCAGAATAATATCCTGTTGCCAGTGCAATATCCCCCACTGACATATTGGTTTGTTTCAGCATTTCCTTCGCTTTATCAATCCTTACGCTTCCCACATAGCTGGAAAAATTAATTCCCATAGACTGCTTGAACATAGAAGACAGATAAGGCTCACTAATATTAAATACGCCTGCAACCTTAGCAAGTGATAACTCACCATCTCCATAATTAGCATCAATATATCCTACTATTGCAGGCATCAAATCCTGACAATTCTCGCTCTTCTTTCTTTCATTAATAGCAGAGCAGATATCTTGATACAGATTCAGTGTATTTGTTATCTGTGCAAGCACCGGAATATGCTGATTCTTCTCCATCAGCTCATAATATTTATAATAATCCGCTGTCTCTAGGCCAAGGTTTCCAATTATCCGCAATAAAATACCCTGAAGTTCAGTTACAATTAACTGCTGCAAATATGGCGAAATGCGATTATCCATAATATATTTGGTCATAACCAGTTTCAGCGTATCATGAAGCCCCTGTTCATCTCCAGCAGTCATCACTTTTGTCAAACGGGCTGCCATTTCTGACGACGGGAATATCGGCATCTGACCTTCAGAAGCATGATACCAGATTATGGAACTTTCCACCTCTCTCAGTTCATTCTGAAAAGCAATAGTAGCTGTCTGATAAGATTCGTGTACCTCTCCAAGAGAATCCACGATCATACCACCATAGATAAATATTCTTTCCGCAATATTTCCAGGCAACCCCCTTTTGACGTTCTCCACAACTTTTTCCATCTGCTTTCTCAGCGCATTTTCGTCCTGAGCTTCCATATTCATAATCAGACTTACCTGATTCTCACCAGTATTCGCATAAAGACTTCTCGGAAGTTCCCTTTCCAGCATTTCCATAAGTGATAAAAGGCATGTATTCAGCAATGCCAGCTGCTCCGTCTCTATTTCTTCTGATAAAAGCATTTTAAAAACCAGCACACAAAATTTTCTTCCCTGCTGATAAATCCCCATGTACTCTGCTGTTCTTCCCGTTTCCTTCTCTGAAATAACATTTTCAAATAATATTTTGTATACAAAAGCATTTCGAATATAAACTTTCTGTTCCTCCAGCTGATCCGTTATCTCCTTGTTAACTCCTGTAAGATAACGGAATGTATCTGAAAGACGCTCGAATGCATTTTGATGCCCTTCCTTCTGCTCAATGACTCTGGATGTCTGCTGAAGCAGCTCGTTCAGTGGAGTGGCAGTCCGCGCTGACATGTGAAAACTTAACAATATCCCGACAACTCCAGCCAGCAATATACATACACTAACCATTAAAATACTCGTAAGTCTTCTTTGATACAACTGATTCTTGGGTAGAAGCATCACATAGGTATAATCTTCAGAAGAGTTTTCTCTCAGAAGCATATAATCAGTCCCGCCAACTTTTACAGAATGAATTACCTTATCAGCATCTTTTCCATCCTCGTCCTTGTCGTTTTCGATAATCTTCTGCAGATCTCCAGAAAGTATGTCATCTGTATTATTGCAATATAAAATGTTTCCAGAAGAATCTAATATGTATTGAATTCCATCTGTACCCATTACTGGCATTAATTCGTTCAAAATTCCTTTTTTCAGGAAAATTCTTACCACACCGTTGCTGCTGTCATCACCATTCAAAGGCAGTGCCTTTGAATAACATAAAAGTTCTCTCTTCTTCTCTCCCAAATACAGGTAAGTTTCCTCAGAATGTATTCCCCGTTTCATACTGTCTTCTGATAAAAAATTTTGCCAATCTTCGTAAGATGTATCTTTTTCCCTTCTTAAATGAAGATTATAAAAGTCTTTATAATCATATACTATTTCATCATTTACAACCAACTGGCTTTTGTCAAAAAATATATAATATGCAAACACTGATCTATTGATATTTTTTACATTCAGTAATTTCTTCTGCAGATCAATTACCTCATATGTATTCGGGTACTCTACTACATTTTTCTGAAACCTGAAAAGATTTACATCCGTTTGCCCTGCCAGTGATTCGGCTAGTGAACGGACTTCGTCCATAAGCGTATTAATTCTTACAGCACTGTGATGTAGCTCTTCCTGTTTCGCCTGCATGTCATCAGCAGTAATTACCGAAAGAACACGGATATAATAGCTACTGCATATAATAAGCGGAATAATTAAAACAATAATATAAGTAACCAAATACTGTCTTAGAAGTTTTTTATCTTTTTTCTTTTTTAATTCTTCCATTTCAATTTCTCCAATAAACATATTTCATAACTATTGGCATTTTACACAATGTTTTCTGAAAACATCTGACACTAATTATATGTCACTGAACAATTATCTTTCCATTATACCATCATTTTTTACATTCTGTGAAAAAATTTATAATAATTTTCTGGATTTCTGTGAACTTGTATTCACAAAAAACACCTCGCTGAATGTTACCAGTAAACAATAACTTTGAAGCACCATAAAAAGAAACCTCTTATAAAATCATTTTGACATTCCATTTAAAGCATGATAATATAATTAGTATAAAAAAGGTGCTACTGATAGACGGTTAGTCCGATTTTATGTATACACAAAATAGTCGCTCAGTTTGTCGGACCGGGGCGGCTATTTTTGTGGCTTATTAGTATCCTTGCCGAATGTGTATCCGGCACAAAAGCAAGTAATGCCAAAACTCATTACTGCAATAAAGTCCAAAATACTCATTGGCTTAGCCCTCCTTTCCGTTTGATTCCCTTCCGGGTTTCTATGTAATCAGAGGGTCACAGTCCCTCTGCCGAAGGACTAACCGCCTACCGTTATGGTAGCACCCAAATATAATTATATCAGTTGTATTCTTTTTTTTACAATTAGTAATCGTCTCTAATTTCTGCTTATCTCAAAGGATAAATTTTCTATTCCCCCAGCGTCAACATCGTATCAATACAAGCCTTCGCCTTCACTCTCACATTCTCATCCAGCTTGATCTCTTCTCCGCCCTGACCGCAGACGCAATTATAGACATCCATCAAGGTTGTCAGCTTCATATTGTGGCATACGCAGTCCTTTGACAGCGGATAAAATTTCTTGTCCGGGCACTCGTACTGGAGATGCTGAACGATGCTGTTCTCGGTGCCGATAATAAATTCTTTAGCATCGCTTTCCTTGGCATATTTCATAATTCCGGTAGTACTTCCAATATAATCTGCCATTGCAGAAACCTCTGGCAGACACTCCGGATGAACCAGTAACTTCGCTTCCGGATGAGCGGCTCTGGCTTTTTTCACATCTCTCACGGACATTCTAAGATGAGTAGGGCATCCACCATGAACAAACTTAAATGTCTTCTCTGGCACTTGTTTTTCAACCCATGCACCAAGATTACAGTCCGGGATAAACAGGATCTTGTCATTGTCGATATTCTTCACGATCTTCACAGCAGAGGAAGAAGTTACGCACACATCACAGATGGTTTTCAGTTCAGAAGTAGTGTTGATGTAAGCCACAACGGTATAGTCCGGATTGGACTCTTTCAGTGCCGTAAGCATCTCCACATCCAGCTGCTCTGCCATTGGACATCCTGCACCACTGTTGGAAAGGTAAACCGTTTTCTCCGGAGAAAGGATCTTCACTGTTTCTGCCATAAATCTCACACCACACATCAGCACGTTCTTCTGCGGAGCCTTGGCAGCCTGCTGGCTTAATCCATAAGAATCTCCTGTGTAATCTGCTACCTCCAGAATCTCATGGTTCTGGTATGCATGAGCCAGAATGCAAATATCTTTTTCCTTCTTTAAACGCAGAATTTCATCCTGCAGCTGTCTTGTTGTCATCATAATCGTTATTCACTCCTGTTTTTTCACTTATTACGGAACCCTCATTCACTGCTAGAGCGTGTTTGAAAAAGGCTTTCTGCAAGATGCGCGTCACAATTTGTGGTAGATTTCGCTCGAATGAGGGCGCCGTAGCGGGCTACGGCAACCGAATTCGGGTGAAATCTCCCACAAAGTGGGGCGTGCAGATTGCGGGAATGATTTTTCAAACACGCTCTAATGGCTCCACTCTTTTCAGACATTTTCTTAGGATTATATGCCCTGTCATCCTCACTGTCAAGAAAAAAGTTTACAGCTATCTTGTCAATTGTAAAGTTTGGTGTTATACTACAAGGCATATTGCTCGGCCAGACAACTAACCGAACATATTTATGCAACCATTCACATGAGAATTTCTAGACTATTCTCTGTGAACGCCAACCTGACTCAAAGTAAAAGGACTTACAATTATGAAAACAGATATCCTGATCGCAGGAAGCGGCTGCTCTGGTCTTTATTGTGCGCTTAAGCTCCCTCGCGATAAAAAAATCACTATTATAACCAAATCAGACCTTATCAGCAATGACTCTTATCTTGCCCAGGGCGGCATGTGTATGCTGAAAGAGCAGTCTGACTACGAAAGCTTTTTCGAAGACACCATGAAGGCCGGTCATTACGAAAACGACGAAAAATCTGTAGAAATCATGATTAAGACTTCACCTGAGGTCGTAAATGATCTGGTCTCCTACGGTGCTCGCTTCCAGCGTAACGAAGATGGCAGTCTTGCTTACACCAAGGAAGGTGCCCACTCTACTAACCGTATTATTTACCATGAAGATGTGACAGGAAAAGAAATCACCAGTTCCCTGCTCCGGCAGGTTCAGGAACTGTCCAACGTAGAGCTTCTGGAGTACACCACTCTGGTTGATATTCTGGAAAAAGACAATCACTGCTATGGTGCCGTGATCCGTCGCCCTGACGGTTCTCTTGACACTATCACCGCCACCTACACGGTTATGGCAAGTGGCGGAGTAGGTGGACTTTACAAGCATTCCACAAACTTCCGGCATCTTACCGGCGATGCTCTTGCCATTGCCAGCAAGCATGATATTGAGCTACGGAACCCGGATTACGTACAGATTCATCCAACTACATTCTATACCAGACACCCTGAGGACCGCAGTTTCCTGATTTCCGAGTCTGTCCGCGGCGAAGGCGCCAAGCTATACGATAAGAATATGAACCGTTTCGTAAATGAACTGCTGCCCCGTGACCTTCTTTCAGAAAAGATCCACGAGCAGATGGCAAAAGACGGTACAGACTTCGTCTGGGAAGATCTGCGCACTATCCCTGCTGAGACTCTGCGCCAGCATTTTCCAAACATTATTGAACACTGCAAGGAAATGGGATATGATATTTTCAAAGAATGTATTCCGGTTGTTCCGGCACAGCATTACTTCATGGGCGGTGTAAAGGTTAATTATGAAAGCCGATCCTCCATGGAAAATCTTTATGTCGTAGGCGAAGCAGCCTGCAACGGCGTTCACGGCAAAAACCGCCTTGCAAGCAACTCCTTACTGGAAAGCCTTGTCTTCGCAAGACGGGCAGCACAGGATATGACAGAGCACGATCTGGCTTCTTTGGCATCTGTCCAGGCAAATACAGACGAAATTGCCGGTTTCCTCGCTTCCCACACAGATTTTAGCCAATACGAAGATGCACAGGCTCTTGCAGAAACTTATCACCACCTTGCCACACAGGCCATCACCCTTGGCCAGAATCCAGAAGGCAGAAAGGAATTTTTGTATGTATGATCAGGTAACTCTCGGATTAAATGTTGATCCGTTCATTTTAAGCGCATTAAAAGAAGATATCACAAGCGAAGACGTATCCACCAACAGCGTAATGCCAAATCCCACCCCAGGCGTTGTAGATCTTATCTGCAAACAGGATGGAATCATCTGCGGACTCCAGGTTTTTGAACGTGTTTTCACACTTCTGGATCCATCCACAAGAGCTGAATTCTATGTAAAAGACGGGGACCACGTAGAAAACAAACAGCTTGTTGGAAAAATTTACGGAGACATCCGCGTGCTCCTTTGCGGGGAAAGAACCGCCCTCAATTACCTCCAGAGAATGAGCGGTATCGCTACCTACACAAGCCAGGTTGCAGCCCTTCTTGAAGGCACCGGGATCAAACTTCTGGACACCAGAAAAACCACCCCGAATAACCGTATTTTCGAGAAATATTCCGTTCGCGTTGGCGGCGGCAACAATCACCGCTACAACCTTTCCGACGGCGTTCTTCTGAAAGATAACCACATCGGTGCCGCAGGCGGCGTAAAACAGGCCATCTCCATGGCAAAAGCCTATGCTCCTTTTGTCCGTAAAATCGAAGTGGAAGTTGAGAATCTTGACATGGTAAAAGAGGCTGTAGAAGCTGGCGCAGACATTATCATGCTGGATAACATGACCACCGAACAGCTGAAAGAGTCCATCGACTACATCGCAGGCCGCGCCGAAATCGAGGTTTCCGGAAATGTGACAAAAGAAAACATTGCCAGACTCACCGGTTTGGGTGTAAATTATGTATCAAGCGGAGCACTTACCCATTCTGCTCCTATTATGGATTTATCAATGAAGAATCTTCATCCGGTGGAGTAAATTTTCACCGAGAAACAAGCAGACAGGAGATGAAAAAATGAAAGGTGAAGAAAGAAGAAAACAGCTTTTGAATATCCTATCTTCCAGCAATAGTCCCGTTTCCGGCGGTACTTTATCTAAGGAATTAGACGTCAGCCGTCAGATTATTGTCCAGGATATTTCTCTCCTGCGTGCCAACGGAGCCACCATTTTTTCCACCAACAAAGGCTATCTACTCCAGGAAGACAATAAATATTCCAGGGTTTTCAAGGTTTATCACACAGATGACCAGGTAGAAGAGGAATTGAGCACCATTGTAGACGCCGGCGGCCAGATTCGAGACGTATTCGTCTACCACAAGGTTTACGGTGTCCTGAAAGCCGACATGGGAATCAAATCCCGCCGTGACATCCGCGCCTACATGGAAGAGATCAGCACCGGCAAATCCAGCCTGCTGAAGAACGTAACCTCCGGCTACCACTACCACACCATCGACGCCGAAAGCGAAGAAATCCTGGACGCCATCCAGGAAGAACTCCACCAAAAAGGCTTCCTTGCGAAATTACAGGACTACGAACCCGTAGATTTCTGGGGCGGGCAGGAATAAAAAGCTTCGTTTCAAAAAATAAATTTTTTTCAATTTTTGAAAGCGGGATTCAATGAAACCTTTTTCATTGAATCCCTCCTTTACGTAAAAGGGCTGAGTACAATTCTCAGTTTGATCCTTGATGTTCCAAAAGAACTTATTTTTTAGTCTTCTTAAAGAGATTTTAAATATTCTTCTACATTCCAATATCGAATGCCATCTAATTCTGTACTTTTCCCTCTATAAATCACATATTTTCCAGTTATCTTTCCATATCTATGAGTCGTCATTGCACACTTCTCCTCATTTTTGAGATGACGATACTGTGCTGGAACCTGTTCTTTGCTATATTTTACTTCATAGATTTCACAGGTAAGTGCTTTCTGGTCATAAACAACCATATCAAATTCTCCAACTGCAAACTGAAGCTTAAAGACTTTTTTATCCGGCTTTGCAATCTTTGTTTCAAGCAGGATTATTTCCTCCATCATCCTTCCCCGGATTTCCCCAAGTAATCTTTCCAAAATCCGCTTTCGCTCCTCGGCAGACAATTCCTGGAACTTAGCATCAAGAAGCATATTCTCTACAACAGCACCAGCCTGGGCATATCTCATTCCAGGCTGTGTGATAACGGTTATCTTATCGTGTTTATTAACGTCCGGCAAATATTCCAAATCAATATCCATTACCAGATCAAGCATCTGCATAATTCCCAAAGTTACAGCATCTACATCCATATGCTCTTTAATATTAATTGGCTTCTCTCTGTCTTTCAGCAGATTCTTAGCCGTAACAGAAATATCATGGGATTCAAAAGTACTTTCAACAACTTTACGTGTAAACCTATGGTTAATATTTTCAACCACACGATTAATTACATTCGTTAATTCCCCTTTCTCATACAAATCTAAAAGCTGGCGAAAATGACCGCCATACTCATACATCTTAAGAGAATGTTGGATATTCTTTGCAATCGCAGTATCAATATACTCTTCTGCGTTCCTGGAATTAGCAAATGTGGCATCTGTATTATAGTTAACGCCCCCAAGACTCATTGTCCCTCCATAACGAATATATTCATCTATCCCCTGTATTCCAAGTACTTCTTCAAATTCCCGATATGGAATGAATGTGGTATGAAGCAGTATACATCTGTCGTATAGCTGCTCTTCTTTTGAAAATGCAAAACCAAGAGAATCTGTTCCAGACAAAACAATTTTCATTCCACTGCTTGCATAAATGTCAGAAAAGAGAGCTGCTCCCTCGATAAAATCTTCCATCAAAGTCACTTCATCAATAAATATATACTTATATCCTTGCTCTTCCAACACCCGAAGATCTGCATCCACGTCTGCTAAAGTATCCTTTGATTTCACTTGGATAAAAGCAGCCTTCTTAAATTCTGCTTCCGATAATTCAGTGAGGATCTGACGGATCATTGTTGTCTTTCCAGTTCTTCTAAGTCCATAAATAATAAACACTTTATCTTGCGGAATACCAAAAATGTAGTCTCTAAGTTCCTTAATACACTCTCTTTTCTTATACTTACGCGTAATAGCAATCTGCGCTTTTAGCCGCTTTCCTACTCGTACTGTTGTCTTAAAATCAAGCTGATCAACTTCTTCAAAATTCTTTTCCGGACCTATCTGCAATTTCAGCTTTTTAGCTCATCTTCCAGGTATTTTCTTTTTTCAATCCCTGCATTCAGTTCAGGAACTTCTTCAAACCCTATATATTTTTCACTTCTTTTACCATTGCGTGTAACTCTATGATAAAAATATTCTTTATCCTTTATCTTTTTCTTTGTAATACTGCCCTCAGGTAAAAGAGCAATCTCTCGCTCAATTTCTTCTATTCTATTTACTAACTCATCTTGTCCCATATTCAACACCTCCTGCAACGAGTTATACCCATTATACCCCTTTGTCATTTGTTTTCAAGGGTATAACAGGTATAATTTTTTCTTTTCCATTTCAGTTATATCCCTTCACTTTCCTTCATACATATAAAAGATGTAAGAAAGGGGGACTTTTTATGCAGACCAACTATACTCGCCTAATTAACAAATCTCACCCGCTTCCACCTGACTACATTCCTGAAAACCTGGTTGACATCGGCATTCCCTTCGACGCACTCCCAGACGATCCAAAGCGCCTTCTGGAAAAAAAGACCGCCCAGTCAGCACTTCGCCTGGTAAATGCTGCCTGCCAGGAAGGGCTGTGTCTCTACGGAATTTCCGGCTACCGCTCCTACAAACGCCAGCAGGAGCTCTACACCGGCAGTCCCTATGTGGCTGCTCCCGGCACCAGCGAACACCAGAGCGGCCTTGCCCTGGACCTTTCCTGCCCCGCCATCCGCATGCAGCTCATCCCGGAATTCGCCCACACTCCCGAGGGAAAATGGCTTGCTCGCAATGCCTCCCTCTACGGCTTCATCCTCCGCTATCCCCA
This sequence comes from Blautia sp. Sow4_E7, assembly GCF_052116245.1. Taxonomy (NCBI): domain Bacteria; kingdom Bacillati; phylum Bacillota; class Clostridia; order Lachnospirales; family Lachnospiraceae; genus Blautia; species Blautia sp. Sow4_E7. The sequence goes on along the minus strand of NZ_JBQKLL010000030.1, from coordinate 14,366 downwards.
GAACAAAGAATCCATCACCGGCGTCCCCTACGAGCCCTGGCACATCCGCTATGTCACCCGGGAACTGGCTGGATATCTGAAGCTCACAGGGCAGACACTGGAAGAATATCTGGATTTTCAAGAAAGATTGCAGGTAAATGACTTCTAAAACCTTGCATTTTTTAATTGCATTTTGCATATACTGCAATTTGCAATTTTTACATATAAAATTAGAAACCCTACTATTTATACTACGACAAGTTCTTATTACCTCAATCACAAAATTTGCCTCATTTCTCGCACATAATTTCCCCATATTTTCACATACTATCCATACACTACAAAATATGGAAACCTACGAAAAGTACAGGAGGAACAGATAAATGAAAGCGACAGGAATCGTAAGAAGAATAGACGATCTGGGCCGGGTGGTCATTCCAAAGGAAATCCGCCGGACCCTGCGAATCAAAGAAGGCACCCCACTTGAAATCTTCACCGACCGTGAAGGCGAGATCATCCTGAAAAAATACTCCCCAATCGGAGAGCTCAGCCTTTTTGCAAAAGAATACGCCGAATCCCTCTCCCAGTCCACCGGCATGCTTTCCTGTATCACCGACCACGACCAGGTAGTAGCTGCTGCCGGTCCAGGAAGCAAGGAATTTATTGGAAAAATGATCAGCAGCCAGCTGGAAGGCGTCATCAATGACCGGGAATCCAAATGTCTTGGCGCCAAAGACCGCGGCAAAGTCCCTGTAGTAGACGAACAGCCCGCCCCTGCCGCATCCCAGGTCATCCAGCCCATTATCGCCGCAGGTGATGCCATCGGCAGCGTCATCCTCATGGGAAAAAATGACAGGGACATTCTCGGCGCCAGTGAAAAGCTTCTGGCTCAGACTGCCGCCGGGTTCCTTGGACGCCAGATGGAGCAGTAAATAAAACAAAACTGCTGTAGCCATTTAAGTTTTCTCTTTAAAGTCCTTTAAATGGTACAGCAGTTTTAATATTTAATTCTCTATCACTGAAGCTACCCGGCTTCATTTTTCCTACTTACCCTGCTCCCGCATCTTCTGCCTCTGCTTCGTAATATCAAAATACTCTGCCGCCACAATCCCATGCTTTACCAGCGCGTCAAAAACCGCCTTCTGCTCTGGCGTCATCGCCATGCCAACAGTAGAATTGTAATCCGTAAGCACGCACCCTGTCTTCTCGATCATCCAGAACAGCGCCGAATCATTCTCCGGAATCATTTTCCAAATCTCCTTCTCCGGATACGGCAAAAGCTCCATCATGATCTGAAGATGGCCTTTTGCCTCAATCAGTATATAATCCCCATCCGGCATAATGACTCCATCTGAAAAATTCGGAATCAGATCAGCTTTCTGCAAAAGCTCCTCTGTAATCTTCACCACAAGTTACCCCCTGTAAATTATTTCTTAATACATTCTCATTTATTGTACGCGATTTTTGCCGCACACACATTTTCGTTTATTATAACATGTCGCGTATCTAAGCGCCACCTATTTAAATTTTCTCATTTTCAACAAATAATGAATAACTCCCCATTTTCTGGACACCCTATAAATACAGACAATACAACAGCTGTGAACAGAATGTATGTAGAGGTGAAAAGAATATGAGGAAAAACAGAACAGCAAAATTTATTTTCAACGGCGCGCTCCTTGCAGTTATGGCAGTTCTTGGAGTCACCGCCTACCAGGTTGCCAACAAATCAGAACATATTCAGGAAGTGCTTCCATTGGAAAGCACCAAAGAAAATGACACCGCAGGCGCTGGTGACGCTCTTTCTGAGGGCGCTGACACACTCACAGAAACTGGAACCAATCTGGTAGAAGCAGATATGAATGGAGCTTCCGATACCGGACTTCTGGACAGCGAATCCCTGATCAGTGATGCAGCAGATGGACTTACCAGTGCCAACGCTGCAGATGCTTCCACTTTAAACGACACAGACGCAGCCTTAAACTCCTCTGATATCGGAGAAAGCACCAGCGTAAACGCCCAGGTTTCCCTGCACAAAGGACCGGAAGTCAACTTTTCCGAGGATACATTAATGGAGTGGCCGGTAAATGGACATGTTCTCATTGATTACAGCATGGACCAGAGCGTTTACTTCCCAACCCTGGATCAGTATAAACTGAGCCCGGCGATTTCCGTACAGGCTGTGGAAGGTGCACCTGTAGTTTCCGCAGTAAACGGAACCGTATATTCTATCGAAAATGACGCCGAAACCGGTACTACTGTCACCATGGAGCTTGGAAACGGCTACCAGGCAATCTACGGCCAGCTTACTGACCTTGACGTTGCCGAAGGCGACACCGTCACCAAAGGCTCCATCATCGGCTACGTTGCCGCTCCAACCAAATACTACAGCGAAGAAGGCAGCAACCTGTACTTTGCCATGAAAAAAGACGGCGAGCCGATCGACCCGATCACGTATCTGCCGTAATAAAACACCCCAAGCGTTATTGTTCACTTTTCAGCCAGCGACACGCTTCGCGATACCTCAATGAGCAGTAACCCAAACACTATTTACTTTCTCTTCAATAAATATCATCATTCACAAAAGCAAAAAAACAACGTATAATAAAGCAGGTGGGAAAATCCGCAGTCGGTGCCAATCTCCTACCTGCTTTTTTTCCAGTCCTCTAAGGCAGCTAAGGAACCGTAAACTGTCATGATAATCCTCCTCACACTTTAGCCTTCCTTCGGACTGCAAATAATATACCAGCTTACCGATTGCTTTTTATAAAAATAAGGAGCATTGTCTGCCCGTGAACAGCATGACAATACTCCTTTACATAGACATTAATTTTATCCCAAAATCAATAAAAACAAATGTTGCTTACATTATGTAATAGTTTCACCATTTAAAATTTTTCTTCCCCAATATAAATTTTACATTCAGAAAAAGGAGTCCCATGAACTACACCTACATCGTCCAGTGTGCCGACGGCACCCTTTACACCGGATGGACAAACTGTCTGGAAAAGCGCCTGAAAGCCCACAACAGCGGCAAAAACGGCGCCAAATACACCAAAACCAAACGCCCGGTCACCCTGGTCTACTACGAAGGCTACGCCACCAAAGAAGAAGCCATGAGCCGTGAATACGCCATCAAGCAATTAACACGGGCAAAAAAATTAGCCTTAATGAAGTTTTAAAAGGAGGTCACAGCTTCACGCTGCGGCCTCCTCTGCTTAATTCCGTCTAGTAATCAATTTCCCATTTTCTAATAAACCAAATTGTATCTTAATATTTGTGTTTTCCCACACCAATAGTTTCTTCTTATGCTAAAAGTAAAAAACTTTCTGCAATATTCTATTTAAGCTCCCTCATCAAATCGGCATCCTCGCCACAAAACAATACATCACAATAAAATGACACAAACTTCCCAGCATGATAAATACATGGAAAATCTCATGTGATCCAAAGTTCTTATGCTTTGCATTGAAAATTGGAAGCTTCAGCGCATAAATCACGCCCCCAATGGTATAAATAATTCCTCCAGCCAGCAGCCAGCCAAATCCTGCCTTCGGCAGCGCATGGATAATAGGGACAAATGCCAGCACGCACAGCCAGCCCATTCCAATATACAGCACCGACGAAATCCATTTCGGGCAAGTCACCCAGAATGCCTTAAACACAATTCCCAGAATGGCCGTCGCCCACACAAGTGCACAAAGAGCATAGCCAATCTTATTGTGAAGCACGATCAGGCAAACCGGCGTATAGCTTCCAGCGATCATAACAAAGATCATCATATGATCCAGCTTCTTCAGCCTGCGGTTCACCTTCGCCGTAGAATCAACCGAATGATAAAGGGTACTTGCCGCATAAAGCAGCATCATAGTAAGAATAAAAACGCTCAGCGCCACAATATGAATATGATCGCTCCACACAGATGACCGGATCAACAAAGGCGCCGCGCCAACTGCTGCCAAAAGAAACGCAATCCCATGTGTAATCGCACTTCCCGGATCTTTTAATTTAAACTTCATGATCGCACCTCCTGCAAAATCTCCGAAAACATTTCCTAAATACCATTTTCCTGCTGAAAGCATTTATGATTTATCTGCTTTCTCCAAATACTTCTTCGTATTTGTTTTTCATACTTGATTATGTAGTTTTCATTACTATGTAATCAAGTATGTGATAACTATAACACTTTTTTCGAAAATTGCAAGGGTTTTCATAAAAGTTTTATAATAAAAGTAATTTATATTTACTGTCACTCACAAAACCTAGAATTCCATTAGCACCCAAACACAAACTGCATTACTATAAACATAATAAACAGCAGCTTTTCTATTTTTTCCAATCTCAATAATACATCAATGCATTGTTCCTCATTTCAGACTCTCCACCTCCGTGACCTCCATCTCCGGGAAATAGGCCGCCAGAATTTCTTCCCATCTGCCCCCTTCCTTCGCCATCTCATTCCCCCCATACTGGGAAAAGCCCAGCCCATTCCCTTTCCCTTTGCACAAAAACCGCACCATTTTTCCCACCTTCTGTACGGAAAAATCAGCCGACGCCAAATGCATTCCCTGACGGAAAGTCTCCCCCTCGATCCAGCTTCCATCCGCTGTCAACGCTGTAATATAACCTGCACTGTCCCTTTTTTTAATCACCAGCTTAGCAGGAAGCTGGCTGGCAGCCACATATGTACTGTTTACATAAGCAGGTGACTCTTTGTCCTGACTGCTGTCCACAGATTTCAGATAAGCGTATTCCGCACTGTGAAAAACCTCTTCCCCATCCCTGGTTTTGCCGCTGCTAACCTCATGATAAGGAACCAGCTTCAGCTCTCCATTATAAGTAAGCACCTGTCCCGCCGTTGCCTCCGCCGCGACGCCATATTGCTGTAATTTATCCGCCATCCCCAACAGCTTCCCAAAACCGATTTTCCCACAAAAAGCAGTTCTATCTCCCGGCCAAAACGTCCTGCCAGCATTTACTTTCTCTACTCGCTCCCGTAACGCAGTCTTGTTTTCTGATATCATTGTAATTTCTTCACTTGCCCTTCCTTCCGTATTCTCTTCACTTATCTCATTTAAAATTTCCCCTTCACTCTCCCCTGCCCCCAACCGCCTGTACACCTCCGACCTGGCAATCACCGCCTGCGCCTTTACCGTCTCATCCTCATAATCCCCTTTCAGCTGCGCCACAAGTACCAGCGGAACCAGCTCCTCCACCCCCGGCGAATGCAGCAAAAGTGCTTTATCCGGCCCATTCAAAACAATTGTACACACATAAGGCAATAATAAAATAAACGGAATAAAAAAGCCCGAAGTTCCAAATCTCCGAAACCCTTTTCTCATACAACACTCCCGCCGCTGCCGCTTATCTCCCACATCCATTCCAATAAACGACACGTCCCAGCAACCTTTTCTCCCTATTATATGTCCAATTGCAAAAACTTATTAACCGTAGTATACTGTAGCCATTGTTTATTATCAAAAAGGAGGTTTTCTATGGCCGCACTATTCCTCGCGCCCCTGTACATCCTGATCAACGTCTACGTAGTAAATTGGATGATCCGCTGGATGGGCGCCTGCCACAGACTTTTCCAGACAATGACATTCCGCATTACCTTTGTAGGAGTTTACATAATATTAGCAACTGCCCTGATCACCGGCTTCCTGATCAAAAAGCCCGCTGCACTACACCGCATTTTGAAGCATATCGGCAACTATTTTCTTGGCACTTTTCTTTATATTCTTATGGTAATTGCCGTTGTTGACCTTGGCCGCCTGATTTTGAAATACGTATTCCACACCCCTTTTATCGGACAGCGCAGCACCTTCGTGATCACCGGCCTGATCTGTACCATACTGATCATCAGCCTCAGTGTCTACGGAATCCTTCACGTCTCTCATGTGAAGACCACACCTTATGAGGTAACTGTTGCAAAAACAGTGGACGGTATGGATTCACTGAAGGTTGTTCTTCTGGCTGACACCCATTTTGGCTACAGCATGGGAACCGCCCAGGCCAGACGGATTGTGAAAAAGATCAACGCAGAAAACGCAGATGTGGTCTGTATCGCCGGAGATATTTTCGACAACGAATACGACGCCATTTCCAGGCCAGATGAGTTAAAGAAACTCCTGAAGGGGATAAAATCCAAATACGGCGTTTACGCCTGCTGGGGCAACCACGACCTCAACGAGCCAATTCTTGCAGGCTTCACCTTTAATGGAAAAAAAGAGGATTACAACGATCCCAGAATGGAAGAATTTCTTACAGACGCAGGCATCCACCTGCTAGACGATAAATCAGTTCTGATCGACAACAAATTTTACATCGTCGGCCGCCGGGACGCCTCCCGCTGTGAAAAAGTAGAAGGCTCCCGACAAACTCCAGCCCAGCTCACAAGTTCTCTGGACCAGAGCAAGCCAATTATTTTTATTGATCATCAGCCAAAAGAGCTGGAAGAAACCGCTGCTGCCGGTGTTGACCTTGATCTTTGCGGTCACACCCATGACGGCCAGATTTTCCCCGGAAATCTCATCATCCATCTATTCTGGGAAAATTCCTGTGGCTACCTTCAAAAAGGTAATCTGCACAATATCGTCACATCCGGAGCCGGAATCTGGGGCCCGAGCATGAGAGTGGGCACCGACAGCGAAATCTGCCCGATTACGATTAACTTTGGAAAATAATTTTCAACCCTCGCCTAGCGCCAGACTATAGTTCATCTGGTGCAAACTTAAATATCTGATAAGGATATTTATAGTTTGCCAGCTTCACACTTATTGTACCTGACAAATTCAATTAACAACAAAAGCTACATTTCACAGCTTCCCATTCCGGACTGCCTCTGCACACGCTTCGCCCCATGCAGGGCCGTTCTTTCTCATGTGAAACATCCCGTATCCGGTTTCCTCTTTTTCCGCGCAGCCCCGCTCTATCCACGAAAGCCTGTCCAGCACCCTGCACATGCATTTTTTCCATCACATTTCTCTGTAAAAATTTTCCCGGCATAATTTTTCCAGCCACTTCGCCAACTCTGTATCCGCTTACTCTCCAGCCGATCAGAGCCGCCAGCCATCCTCTTATAGTCCCAGCCTGTCCACATTCCAGTCCCTTTACTCTCTGCAAAGCCTTCCCATTTTCCCCCAGCACTCCTGTGAAAAAACAGGTCAGCAAAGTCACCATCATATTGAAACGTTCTTTCAAACTGAAATTACTTTTTCTGCTGAAATATTTTTTCAATTCTTTCATAAAGGTCCTCCTTTTTGGCATGCCTGTCCATACTCAAAAATGCCTGTTACTGCCGCTGTCTCATCATGTCTATGCGTCCCTTCTTGGGCTCTTTTTCTGCCTTTTGCAGCTTACACGGACACACTACAGTAAACACCAGCGCACTTTCCATGATTGTGCAGGTCTAGTTTATATGTATGCCAGCCAATCGCACCCATAGAACTATTTTTTCTGTTTTCCCAATTTTTAATGCCCCTCACCTTCACCATTGCCCAGAAACTTTTCCCAATTTTCCCCCTTATTGACACGCTTGTCCCCCACTGCTACAATAATCCTAACATCAACTTTTACCGCTTCCACAAAGAAAGGAGCACCTTATGGCAAAAGAACAGATTGCAGTTGCAGAACTGATCACAAACATTATTCTTGGAAAAACCGACGGCGCCAGTCGCGTGGATTTTTTTCCTCAGAAACAAAAATTCCCCTTTGACAAGCCTTACGAGCAGCCATTTCCCCGCGCCACGCCAGAAAGCCAGGGTATCTCCTCTGACATGCTGGCAGATCTGCTCCGGGATCTGGACACCTCCAACTATACAGACATGCATCATTTTATGGTCCTCCGGAACGGCAAAGTCATCTGTGAGGCCAATTTTGCCCCATACCGCAGCCGCATCTGGCATGTAACCCATTCCATGTGCAAAAGCATTACCGGCATGGCCATCGGTCTTCTCGTGGAGAAAGGCAAGCTCTCCCTGGACGAAAACATCTACGATATTTTCCAGAAAAACCTGGGCACCTTCACCAAGATTTTCCGCCCCAAAGTCACCGTGGAGAACCTTCTCACAATGACCAGCGGTATCACTTTCAACGAGTCTGGAATCGTCTCCGGCAATGACTGGCTTACCAGCTACATGAATTCTTCCATCACCGGCAACCCCGGGGAAAATTTCCTGTACAACAGCCTGAATACCTACGTTTTGTCCGCCATTGTGACAGAACGCACCGGACAGACTCTCACCGAATACCTGGAGCCGCGGCTTTTCGCTCCCCTTGGAATTACCCGCTATTTCTGGGAAACATGTCCGAAGGGCATTACCAAAGGCGGCTGGGGACTTTTCCTCTGCACCGAGGACATGGCAAAACTTGGTCAGCTTTATCTTCAGAAGGGCAAATGGAACGGCGAACAGATCATCCCTGAATTCTGGGTGGAAGTTTCCACTGCTAAGCACAAGGAAAGCATTGAAGGAACTTTCGGCTATGGTTACCAGCTGTGGATGGAAGCACGCCCGGGAAGCTTTGAATTTAACGGAATGCTCGGCCAGAACGTGATCGTTTACCCGGATATGAATATGGTCGTAGTCACCAACGCCGGCAACAATGAGCTTTTCCAGGATTGTGTCATGCTGAATATAATCCGCAAACATTTTCCACTGGATTTCCATCCTGCGGACGTTTTACCTGAGAATCCATGCGCACATTCCCTCCTGAACCGCCTCACTGCAGAGCTGGAAAAAGGCACCCGCGCGCCCCAGACTCTCCCTGCCCTCAGAAAAGGGGGCTGGAAAAAAAATCCGTCCGGACTTCGCCGCAGTTCCAACGCCCGGACAAACACCTGGAATTATGTAAAAGAACTTCCTGCACCAGATCCAAACCAGTTCACCAGACAGCTTAATGGCAAAGTTTTCGAACTTTCTCCACAGAGCATAGGCCTTTTTCCATTGTTTATCCAGGTTTTCCACAATAATATGACGGAAGGTGTGCAAAAGCTTTCCTTCACCTGTGAAAAAGGGGATTTCTTTGTAAACTTCCTGGAAGCCGGAGAATGGCACAATATTCCAGTAGGTCTTGGCAAGTTCAAAGAATCCTGGCTTACTCTCCACGAAGAAAGCTACCTGATTGCAGCCTCTGGAGAATTTACCACAGATGAAAACGGCACCGCTGTCCTGAAGCTTGACTTTACTTTCCTTGAAGAATGCGTGCGGAGAAAGATCAATATTTTCTTTCTTCCCGAAGACGAAATCCTCATCCGCTGGTACGAAACGCCGGGCAAAGGCATGATCATGGAAGGACTGGAATCCATCACGGAAGAAATCTCCAACAACTTCCTCTACGGTGCCTTCAAAGGCGCTGGTGGCCTGGATCTGCTTCATAAAGTAATGGAACAGACCATTGAGCCTGTTTCCCATGGCTATCTGGTGATGCCAGCTGAGGAAGTTACCGAAGAGACAGATCCGATAACTGAGGATTCATCAGCCACCACTGCCCCTGAGCAAATCACTAACGATACGCTGAAGACAACAGAGTAAGTTTTATTTCAGTTTCAAGCAGCATTTACACATTCCACTGTTTGTGTATGGTACGCCGGATAGAATTTTAAATCTTACAAAAACGCAAAAAAGTCTCACCTGAATAACTAAGATACGATCCAAATTATTCAAGTGAGACTTTTTCTCAATTTTCATACCACAAAGTCCCGTCCGGCCCTGTGAACGTTCCATCCCCATTATCTGTATAAACTCCAGAAGCATTGTTCATCCATTCCCCGCTTCCGCTTTCATACAATGTCTGGGAATTATACCCGGAATCATCTGTTACATTCACAGAAGAAATCGCCTCTTCAGAAGGTGTCTCTGGGGCATCTTCCGTCGCTGCTTCTCCACTTGACGCCTGTGTCCAGCTGCCGCCGCCATTTTCATAATAAAGGCGTCCGCTTCCATCATACCAGTTTCCATCTGTGGCACGATATATGTAATTCGCCCAGGAGCCATCTGTTGCCCATACTGTCTTCTGCTCATCCGTCAAAGTAATTCCTCTGGTCTCCGCAGATTCTGTATCCGAGGAACCACCGCCATTGCTGTCTGTGTTTCCATCTGCTGCATCTAAAGACGAACTGTTTTCGTTATTTTCAGTACTTCCATTCTGGGTTTCTTCCAGCTCAATACTTAATTCTGCTGCTTCATTTCCATTATTCTGTCCATGACCGGCAGCTTCACGGGCATTCTCTAATCTGGCCAGCTCATTTTCATCAAGATCACTTCCTGCGATCATATCTACAGAATTTTCTCCATTCCGGTCCGGCTGAAACTCTACCAATCCCCCAGCCGCAGCCTGTACCGCCTCAAAAGAGACTCCCACAAAAGCCTGCGTTCCTACCAGGATCACCCCCAGCATCACCGCTGGAAAAACCTTTTCCTTCAGCTTCCGAAGGTTCTTCATATACAAGATCCGATCCTTAAACACTCTTTTTCCATCACTGAAACCGACAGACATATACGGAATATGGTTCTGGCTTGCTGCAATCTTTAACAGCAGTTCACCATACTTCATCCGGTCCTTCATGGTATAATGTGCCGCCATTTTTCCATCACAGAGATTCTCAATATCCTTCTCTGCCTCCCTCTCCATCCATTAAAGCGCTGGATTAAACCAGTGGATCGTAGTAACTACAAGCATCAGCATTTTGTACCACAGATCATGTCTCATATAATGTGACAGCTCATGGGAAAAAATAAATTCCAGTTCTTCCAGTGAAAATGCTTTCTCTGGCACATAAAGCCCAGGATTCCAAAGGCCTGCCAGCATAGGAGAAGTCAGCCCCTCCCACACCAACAGCCTGGGTGGATTCTTAATATGCTTTTTCCTGCAGATTCTGAAATATAATTCCTGCATCTCCTCATTATCCGCAGGATAACTCCACCGCTCCATTTTATGCAGGGAAAAATAATACCGCATTCCCCGCATAAATCCGAAAAATGCAATTCCACACAGCCAGATAATTCCCATTACGTTCAGAATATTATTCAGCGGTAATGCACCGTAATCAAGCTGGAGCTTAGCTGCAGCTTCGTTTATTTTCTCAGCTGGTTCTACAGCTTTCTCAACTCCAGGCTCTTCCGCATTACCTGTCAGGCTGCTTTCTTCTGCCGTCTTTCCAACCTGTATTTTCACCAGACTTTTTCCCGAAAAGTCAATCGGCACCAGCAGAAAAACCATAATAATGAGCCACATGCAATATTTCCACTTAGATGAATATCTCTCTTTCGTAAAATGTCCTATCCCAATGGCCACACTGATCATCACTGCTGCCGCAACATTCATCTTCAGAATCTGAATCATTATTGCTGTCATAAGTTCTCGTCTTTATCCTCCAACTCCTGCAAAAAGTCATGAAGTTCCTTAATGTCCTCCTGATTCATTTTCTTTCCCTGATACAAAGAAGCCACAAATTTCTTCAAAGAATTGCCATACAGCTTCTCAAGTACACTCTTGCTCTCACTCTGCTGATATTCCTCCTGGGAAATCAGCGGTGTATAAAGGTTCATCTTCCCCTGCTTGGTCACCTTAACGAAATTCTTCTTCTCCAGTCGGGTAAGAAGGGAAAGAATGGTAGTGGGTGCCAAAGCTTTTTTCTCATTCACTACACGCTCAATCTCAATTCTGGTCATAGGCGGCTCATACTTCCACAAAACCAGCATAATATCCAGCTCCGAATCCGGAAGCCGGTTAATCGTTTTTTTCATATTCTAATTCCCCCATATCTTTATTTATCGCTTTTACACATATTACCAATGTACAATATCTGGTTTCCTGTTCACTCCATTCGCAGCAACACGATTCGCGAAATATTACCTGGGAACAGTAACTAATTTCATTCTACACTTGTAGTAGTATTTTGTCAACACTTGCAAATTCTCTCATATAAAGCTATACTAAAACCAACAAACCACTATTCATAAATATGCGCAGCCCACACTCCAGCTACTTAATAAACATAGCTGCGCCCTCAGGAGGTACCTTATGATTTCCCAGGAAAAACGCCTGATCATCACATTTCACTGCACCACCGATGCCATCGCCATGGAAAAGTCCTGTAAGGCAGTCGGTGCTCCCGGCAGACTGATTCCAGTTCCAAGAAGCATCTCTGCCAGTTGCGGGCTTTCCTGGTGCTCAGATCCTGACAACCGCCCAGTTCTCGAGGAACTGCTACACGAACAAGACCTGGAGCCTGAAGGAATTTATGAATGTATAATTTAAACTAGAGCATGTTTGAAAAAGGCTTTCTGCAAAATGAGGCGTGCAGATTACAGGAATGATTTTTTCAAACAGACTCTAAGTAATAGGAGGAATTTTTAATGGAAACAAAAACAGTAGACGCAAGAGGAATGGCTTGCCCACTCCCAGTTGTAAATGCCAAGAAAGCATCTGAAGAAATGACCCAAGGCGGCACTCTTACCGTCCTGGTTGACAACGAAATTGCAGTTCAGAACCTGACCAAGTTTGGCAACAGCAAAGGTTTCACAGTCTCCTCTGAGAAAAAAGCCGAGAAAGACTTCGCCATAACCTTCCAGATTCCAGCCAATAGTGTACAGCCTTCACCTGCCGCTTCATCTGATGAACCAGCCTGCACTCCGGATTCTAAGAAACATGGACTTGTCGCTGTCCTCTCTGCCAACACAATGGGAAATGGTGAAGAACAGCTTGGAAAAATCCTTATGAAATCCTTCATCTTTGCCCTTACCAAGCAGGATCAGCTTCCAGAAACCATTCTCTGCTATAACTCTGGTGCTTACCTCACCTGCGAAGGCTCCGACTCCCTGGAAGACCTGAAATCCCTGGAAGCCGAAGGCGTAAAAATCCTCACCTGCGGTACCTGCCTTGATTTCTATGGCCTGAAGGAAAAACTTGCAGTCGGCGGAGTTACCAATATGTACGAAATCGTAGAAATTATGGAGAACGCCGGAACTATCGTTCGTCCGTAATTCTCCTGCAACATTATAACGAGCAAAACCCGCTCTGCGAATTTTGCTCGTTATATATCTACCAAATATTTATTTCTTTTATCCTCATGCTCTTTATATATTCATTGTCGCCCAGGCAATTTCTTCTGTTGTAATATAATCTGCTTTCCAATCTATATATTGTCGCATCATCTGTTCACCTGTAATATCCCATTAAAAAGTTCTGCTTTTACTTTCTTTTTGCCAGAATACACCGGCATTTCCATTTTGCTTCCAGTTTTTATTACTTTCTCTGAAGCATTAAAAGAATACGTCTTTGCCTCAGCTGAGACAGGAAAACAAAATAGAAGAATAATCATAATTCCCCATATTATCTTTTTCATAAAAACCCCCACAGTTCTTATTATTTCTTTTTATAATTGTACCTGACTCCATTCTATTATGCAAGTGACCTTTTGAAACAAAAAAAGACCGAAAACCCTTTTTCAAGGACTTTCGGCATTTCATGAAGTGAAGCATCGGGGATTCGAACCCCGGACAACTTGATTAAAAGTCAAGTGCTCTACCAACTGAGCTAATGCTCCATATTAACTTGTAAATGCGATTTGTATGTTTGGCATTTAAAATGCCCAGAGCCGGAATCGAACCAGCGACACGAGGATTTTCAGTCCTCTGCTCTACCAACTGAGCTATCTGGGCATAAGTAGCGGGAATAGGATTTGAACCTATGACCTTCGGGTTATGAGCCCGACGAGCTTCCAGACTGCTCCATCCCGCGATATATTCTTTTGAAACCAAAGCCGATGATCGGACTCGAACCGATAACCTGCTGATTACAAATCAGCTGCTCTGCCAATTGAGCCACATCGGCGCGTAACCACTGGCTACAACAGATGAATTATATTCATCAAATGGATGGAGAAGGATTCGAACCTTCGAAGGCATCGCCAGCAGATTTACAGTCTGTCCCCTTTGGCCACTCGGGAATCCATCCATATGGGACCTATAGGGCTCGAACCTATGACCCTCTGCTTGTAAGGCAGATGCTCTCCCAGCTGAGCTAAGATCCCACAATATTTAATTGGTGTTGATTTTCATCAACAGCGACCCGGAAGAGACTCGAACTCTCGACCTCCGCCGTGACAGGGCGGCGCTCCAACCAACTGAGCCACCGGGCCAAATAAAGGTTTGCACCTTCAAAACTACATACATGTTACATCCTAATGGAATGGAATCATTCTTCAACCTTGCGATTGTTGGTCAAGCCCTCACCCTATTAGTAACAGTCAGCTCCATGCATTACTGCACTTCCACCTCTGCCCTATCTACCTCGTCGTCTTCAAGGGGGTTTACTTCTTAACGAATGGGACATCTCATCTTGAGGGGGGCTTCACGCTTAGATGCCTTCAGCGTTTATCCCTT
>NZ_JBQKLL010000029.1:0-42893 GCF_052116245.1 Blautia sp. Sow4_E7 | reverse complement strand
AGTGAAAAACTCCAATCTATCAAAAATCGCATGTGAATTATAGTGAATTACTCCAACTCGCAAAGGGCTGGGGTAATTTTATATCTGACCGCATTATTATTTGGCGGTTACGATGAATGGATATGAGGCCACCCAGCGCATCCGTACTGGCAGGAACAAGCTGGGAGAAAGTATTCCGATCATTGCAATGACGGCAAACGCTTTTGTGGATGACGTGAAGAACAGCTTTGCCGCTGGCATGAATGCACATATTTCCAAACCCATTGATATGGCTGTTTTGGAGAAGACCATGAGGCGGCTGAGAAGTGAATTGGAATAGAAATTTAATAAAAAATCCGGGCAGCAGCTGTGAGAAATAAGTTTATGGCTGCTGTCCGGAATTTTTAATTTACGCGGGCAACAAGCCAAAGTCCGTGCCTGCACGAGACCTGGGCGACTGCCGCAATAACGGGCAAAATAATACCTTTATTCCGGCATTTCATCTGCCGGGATCAAAACACATGCACAGAAATTTTCCAAAGGCTGGAAGCATCGGATGGCAAGCTCCCGGTGAAGCTTGGCACTGTAGGTTTTAAGCCGACGGCTGCCGCCGTTTACTGCCACGTCTGTATAAGCGGCCAGCAGTTTTTTCTCCCCTTTGGGGAACACCTGATAAAAAGACTGATCCAGGATCTCTTCTGATTTCAGCTCTTCCAGGGCAAGCATTTCTTTATTACAACACCGGAAAACAAAGTCAATACCGGTTCCATCTTCATTAAAAATCAGCTCGATCACGCAAAAAGCAAGGGGCATATCGTTCAGGACAGAAAAACGTGTCCGGATATTGGTAGAGGTTACCTTGGAAAAATCCTGATGTAAAGACCTGTTCAGAAGCTTATGGCTGGCAGCACCACGTTTACGTCCCTCCAGACAGACACCGTCCAGCATGTGATAGGTACAGTTCTCGATATAGTCAATCTGCTGTCTTGCGACTACAGTTCCCTTATTTATGCAAAGATAATCGTAAGGCATAAGGATTTCATACAAATCCTTAACTGTGATAAAGGTCCTGATCACCCGGTCGTCTGTCATGTGAATACAAGTCTTATTATCCTGTCTGAGCAGATATTTAATATCATTTATATGGATTTTATGTTTCTTAAAAAATTTCAGGATTTTCTCATCCATATAAATATTCCTCCCGATCCGCTGTCACCTGAAAAAGAAAAGTAACTGCAATTTTTCTCTATAAAAGGACATGTCGCCTGTGGGCGACATCATGATATATGAAAGTCAGCTGCTCCGCGCCTATGGCGCTCCCACAGCTGCCGCCCGGGACTTTCATAGTAAATATACCATAACCGTATAGTTTTGTCAGTACACATGAAGAAAAAGACGGGAAATATAACGAAAATCACTTCTAAATGATCCTGATGGATGTTTTACACGGAAAATCTTTTTACCAGGTTGGCGGAAACCTCAATCTTACAGGTATGCTGTCTTGGTTCCTCAATCTGGGAAAGCAGCTCCCGGGCTGCCACCTGGCCCATATAATGTCTGGGAACGCTGATGGTGGTAAGGGCAGGATCAATGATCCGTCCCTCTGAAACATTGTCAAATCCCACCACGGCTACCTGCTCCGGTACCTTATATCCCCGCAGCCGCAGCGCCTTGATGGTTCCAATGGCGATCAGATCATTGTCTGCAAAATAGCAGTCTGCCAGTGCATCTCCACTGTCGATCACAGCCAGCATATCGGCCATAGCTCCGTCAATGGTGGGGGAAAGCTGGTGGATGATGCAGCGGGAACGGGACATTCCGTTGGCGTGGACTGCATGATAAAAGCCCTCCAGACGTTCGGAAAAGTTCCGGAGAGGGTACGCGGACTGGAGATAACCAGGCTGTTTCATTCTCCGGCTGATCAGATAATCAGTGGCAAGGTAAGCCCCCTGGCGGTTGTTGGGAACCACATAATTGCAGTCCAGGTTTTCAAAATAGGCGTCCAGAATCTCTACCGGGAAAGGCAGCTTCAGGAAAGGACGCACCATCTCTTCCCGCATTTCGGTACCAAACAGAATAATTCCCACACAGTCGGTTGTTCTTAAATCTTCCAGATAATGCTCCAGGTTATCTCTTTTTTCGTAGAATGTGATCACTTTCAGTTTGTAATTGTCTTTCTGTACCACAGATTCCATACCCTCTACCATGGCATCAAAAATAGGAGAGTAGGACATGATGGCATTGTGGGAACGGTAGCTTACCGCATAGATGCTTCCTGCTTTATTTTTCTTTAGGGAAAGCTTGGTAAAATCGTAGCCGTATTTTTCTGCTGCTTCGACTACCATGCGGCGCGTTTCTGTGCTGACGCCTGGCTTATTGTTCAGAGCCATGGAGACGGCAGTCTGGGAAAGATTCAGTTTTCCGGCCAGTTCTTTAGCTGTAATGGACATTTGCGGCACCTCCCGGAGTGATATTTGTAAAGTATAGTGATAAAGTTTTGCCTGTTTTTAGAAGTAAAATTATTTTCTGTGGAAACTGTTTATATTTTAGGGGCCAAAGTTTTTCCTGTTGTATATATTGTACTTCTTAATTGAAAAATAAACAATATATTTGCAAAAAATAAAGTGGAAATAAAGTTGAAAACACTTTATTTTTTATTGGAATAAAGCTGAAAGAGACATATACTAGAGCCATAAAGAAAAGCAAATACGATATCGAAAAAGACATTGAATTGTATGACAATTATAAACGCAATGCGGTTTCAGATGTTACAGTGGAGTCGCGCTGGGCTTCGGTTCATGGGATGAACAGAGACAGCACAGATTGCGGGAATGATTTTCAAACAGGTCCTGGGATATCGCAGAAAGCAAGAAATAAAAAGAAATTTACAGCTAAGAAAAACGCAAAAGTAAATAAATAAAATCAAGGAGGAATGCAAGCAATGGCAAACATCAAAATCGGCTACGCGCCAACCAGACGAAGCATTTTCAGTGCACCAGACGCAGTTAAGTATCGTGGACTTACTGCAGACAGATTAAGAGAGTTAGGAATTGATTTTGTAGACATCACAGATGTAAATGATGAGGGACTTCTTTATGATGAGGCAGGCCGCATCAAGATCGCAGAGAAATTCAAAAAAGAGAAAATTGACGGACTTTTCCTTCCACACTGCAACTTCGGAACTGAGTTCGAGTGCGCAAGACTTGCAAAAGAATTAAACGTACCAGTTCTTCTGTGGGGACCTCTTGATGAGAGACCAGACGAGAACGGCGTTCGTCTTCGTGATACACAGTGCGGACTTTTTGCAACAGGTAAAGTTCTCAGAAGATTCCGTGTACCATTTACATACATGACAAACTGCAGACTGAATGACCCGGTATTTGAGCGTGGCCTTCGTGATTTCATGGCTGTCTGTAATGTAGTAAAAACCTTCCGTAACATGAGAATCCTTCAGATTTCCACAAGACCATACGAATTCTGGTCAACTATGTGCAACGAAGGTGAGCTTCTTGAGAAATTCAACATCCAGCTGACACCAATCCCAATGCCAGAGCTGACAGATGAGATGAAGAAAGCAAAAGCAGAAGGAACAGAGGTTGCAAAGGTTGTAGAATACTGCCGCCAGAACATGGAAATCTGCATTAAAGATAATGAACTTGAGAATGTAGCAGCCCTGAAAGTTGCCATGAAGAACCTGATTGAGAAATACGGATGCCAGGCAGCTGCAATCCAGTGCTGGAACCAGCTGCAGAGCGAGATTGGAATTATGCCATGTGCAGCAAACGCACTTCTCAATGAAGAGGGAATTCCGGTTGTATGTGAGACCGATATTCACGGTGCAATTACCGCTCTTCTTGTTGAGGCAGCAGCACTTGATGACACAAGAAGCTTCTTCGCAGACTGGACTATCCGCCATCCTGACATTGAGAACGGCGAGCTTCTTCAGCACTGTGGACCATGGCCGATCTCTGTTGCAAGAGAGACTCCGAAGCTTACTTATCCGCTGGCATTCAGCCATCCGGGAAGCATTACAGCTGAGGCAAAACACGGCGAAGTAACTCTGGCACGTTTCGACGGCGACAACGGAGAATACTCCATGCTTCTTGGAAAGGCAAAAGGTGTTGATGGCCCGAAGGGTATGGGAACCTACCTCTGGGTTGAGGTGGAGAACATCAAACGTCTGGAAGCCAAGATCGTAGAGGGACCATACATCCATCACTGCGTAGGTATCCACAAAGACGTAGTTCCGGTACTTTACGAGGCATGCAAATACATGGGAATCACTCCTGATTTATATGATCCTATTGAAGAAGATGTGAAAGCATATTTAAGAGGTGAATGAGAATGGAAAATTTAAAGGCAAAATCCTTTGACTTAAGAAAAGATACTGTAGACATTATCGTTGCCGGAAAGGGCGGACATATCGGCGGTGATATGAGCGTGATCGATACTCTGATCAGCCTGTACTTCTGCCAGATGAACATTTCTCCGGAGAATCTGGACGACCCGGACCGTGACCGTTTCGTACTCAGCAAAGGTCATTCTGTAGAGGCTTATTACGCTGTACTTGCAGCAAAAGGCTTCCTGGATCTGGATGATATTAAGGCTCATTTTTCCAAATTCGGTTCCAAATATATCGGACATCCGAACAACAAGCTTCCTGGAATCGAGATGAACTCCGGTTCCCTTGGACATGGGCTTCCGGTTTGCGTAGGTATGGCTCTTGCTGGTAAAAAGGACAACAGAGACTACCGCGTTTACACTGTAATGGGTGACGGCGAGCTGGCAGAGGGCTCCGTATGGGAAGGCTTTATGGCTGGACATCAGTACAAGCTGGACAACCTTTGCGCAGTTGTTGACCGTAACCGCCTTCAGATTTCCGGAAACACAGAGGACGTTATGGGACATGACGACCTGAGTGAGCGTATCCGTTCCTTCGGATGGCATGTAATTGATGTAAAAGATGGAAACGACATTGACCAGTTAAATGCTGCTTTTGAAGAAGCAAAAACTGTAAAAGGCAAACCAACCGCTGTAATCGCCAACACTGTAAAAGGCTGCGGATCTTCCGTAATGGAGAATAAGGCAAACTGGCATCACAAAGTTCCGACACAGGAAGAATATGATCAGATCATCGCGGATTTTGCAGCAAGAAAGGAGGCCGCTCTTCATGAATAAGATTCCAAACAGACAGGCCATCTGTGAAGTATTGATGGATAAGGCAAAAGAAGATAAAGATATTATGGTGCTTTGCAGTGACTCCAGAGGATCTGCTTCCATGACACCATTTGCAGATAATTTCCCAGAGCAGTTCGTTGAGACCGGTATCGCAGAGCAGAACCTGGTAAGTATTTCCGCAGGTCTTGCAAAATGCGGCAAGAAGCCGTTCGCATGCTCACCGGCCTGCTTCTTATCCACAAGAAGCTACGAGCAGGCTAAGATCGACGTTGCATACTCCAATACAAATGTTACCCTGATCGGTATCAGCGGTGGTGTAAGCTACGGCGCACTTGGAATGAGCCATCATTCTGCACAGGATATCGCAGCTATGTCTGCTATCCCGAACATGAGAGTTTACCTTCCAAGCGACCGTCACCAGACAAAGCATCTGATCGAGGCACTGTTAAAAGATGAGAAACCGGCTTACATCCGTGTAGGAAGAAACCCGGTTGAGGATATTTATACAGAAGATAACTGCCCATTTGAAATGGACAAAGCAACTGTTCTGAAAGAGGGAACAGATGTAGCAATCATCGCCTGCGGCGAGATGGTACGCCCGGCTTACGAGGCTGCCAAATTACTGGAGACACAGGGCATTTCCGCAACTGTACTGGATATGTACTGCGTGAAACCTCTTGATGCTGAGGGCGTTGTAAAGGCTGCCCAGAATGCAAAGGCTGTTATCACGGTTGAAGAGCACGCTCCATTTGGAGGACTTGGCTCTATGGTAGCGCAGGTTGTTGGCGCCCAGTGCCCGAGAAAAGTGCTGAACATGGCTCTTCCGGATGCTCCGGTTATCACAGGTACCTCCCAGGAAGTATTTGATTACTATGGATTAAATGCTGAGGGTATTGCAAAGAAGGCTGTTGAAGCTCTGAAATAAAAATTAAATAAGAAACAAATTTAAGCGTGACTGACAGACTGCAAAAATGCAGAACCAGGATGCTGCTTAGAAGTGCTGTCCGATCGGGCGTGCTTCTGGGCAGTATCTGGTCAGGCTCGCTTATTTTTTTTAGAAAGTGAATTTAAGAGGATAGTAAAAATGGCAAAATATATTATTAGTATTGATCAGAGTACCCAAGGTACTAAGGCGCTTCTTTTTGATGAGACAGGAAGCATTATGCGCCGTACAGACCGCCCTCACAAGCAGATCATTAACGAAAAGGGCTGGGTTTCCCATGATCCGGAGGAAATTTACAGCAATGTTCTGGAGGTTGTGAAAGAGCTTCTGGAGGGGGTTGAGAAAGAGTGTGTAGTTGGTCTTGGTATCAGCAATCAGCGGGAAACTTCCCTTGCATGGAACAGGGTGACTGGCAAGCCTTATGGAAATGCAGTTGTATGGCAGTGTGCGCGTGCAGTTGATATCTGTGCCCGTGTGGAAAAGGCTGGCGCAGCAGAGATGATCCGCAAGAAAACCGGAATGAATCTATCCCCATATTTCCCGGCTTCCAAGATCGCATGGCTTCTGGAAAATGAAGAGGGTGCAAAAGCGGCAGCTGACCGTCATGAAATCTGCCATGGCACTATTGACAGCTGGCTGGTTTACAGGCTGACAGGGGGCAAGGAGTACAGAACCGATTATTCCAATGCTTCCAGAACACAGCTTTTCAATATTTTTGACCTGAAATGGGATGAGGAGATCTGCGGCTTATTTGGCATTGACCCGGCGAATATGGCTGAGGTTACAGATTCTGATGCCTGCTTTGGAGAAACGGATTTCGAGGGACTTCTTCCTCATAAGATCCCCATTCATGGTGTGCTGGGCGATTCCCATGGTTCTCTTTTCGGACAGGGATGTCTGCAGCCTGGTATGATCAAATCTACCTATGGAACTGGTTCTTCCATTATGATGAATATTGGGGAGAAGCCGATTCTCAGTACTCATGGAGTCGTAACTTCCCTGGCATGGAAAATTGATGGCAAGGTAAATTATGTGCTTGAGGGTAACCTGAACTATACAGGTGCGGTTATTACCTGGCTGAAGGACGATCTGCAGATTATTGCATCTCCTGGAGAGACTGGTGATCTTGCAAAGGCAGCAATCCAGAATGATGGTCTGTATCTGGTTCCGGCGTTCAGTGGACTGGGTGCTCCATACTGGGACAGCGAGGCGAGAGCTTCCGTAGTTGGCATGAGCCGTACTACCCGCAAGGCTGAGTTTGTTCGTGCTGCACTTGAGTGTATCGCTTATCAGATTACAGATGTTGTGCAGGCCATGTCTGAGGACGCTGGTGTTCCGGTGAAGGAGCTTCGCGTAGATGGCGGTCCGACCCGAAACGACTATCTGATGCAGTTCCAGAGCAATATTGCAGATGCAGGAGTTCTGGTTCCGGATTCTGAGGAGCTTTCCGCTATTGGACCGGCTTATGCAGCTGGACTGAGACTAGGCGTTTGGGACAAACACATTTTTGGAAAATTAAATCGTGTGTCCTATAAACCGGACATGGATAGAGAAGTACGGGAGAAGAAGTATACAGGATGGAAGAAGGCGGTAGCTTCCGTGATCACAAATAAATAAAAGAAAATGATCAAGGCGGACGACCGGGAGGTACGGTGTGTTTCGAACAACGTCAAAAAACGGGATTTTGTGAGCAAAATCCCGTTTTTTGACTAACTGTCCGAAACACAACGCTGCTCCCAGTCTGTGTGCTGGATGAAACTATGTGAATGTTGAAATATTTATTTAGAGGGAGAAAAAAGTGAAAGGATGGTAGCGCTAAATAAATGTGACACTAAATAAAGAAATTGGACTTGACGGTGGATGCTTTGTAATCGTAAAATTTTTGTATAGATTATAGAAAGACGGAGTGGGTTTTGGCATTTTAGTAGGGCAGAATTCACAAGTGAAAATGCAGAGCTGGAGGCTGACTGCCAGGTTTTTGTTTGAGGGCAGTAAAGGCTGTGGGCTGGCAGAAGCCAGGGACTTTGCAATAGTTTAGATTAGTTAAGAGAAGGAGAACAGGGAAATGAAATTAGGAATTGTTTACACAAGTACCACACCGGAGCTGATCGAGTGCGTGAATGAGGAGATCAGAAAGAATTTAGGAGATGCACCAGAGATCCTGAATTATCAGGATCCGTCCATTCTGGCAGAAGTAAGAGAACATGGATATGTAACGGCAGGCGCAGCAGCCCGTCTTGTAGGAATGTATATGCAGGCTGTTTCTGACGGCGCAGATGCGGTTTTGAACTGCTGCTCTTCTGTTGGCGAGGTTGCAGATGCTGCTCAGGATATTGGCCGTTATACCGGTATTCCGATTGTCCGTATTGATGAGGAGATGTGCCGTGAGGCTGCCCGTCTTGGAAAGAGAGTGGGTGTTTTGGCCACATTGCCGACTACACTGGAGCCTACTAAGAATACCGTTTCCCGTGTGGCAAGAGAGATGAACAGCCATGTAGAGCTGGTGGATGGTCTGGTAGATGCCTTTGGCGCAGACCAGGATAAATTTAAGGCACTTCTTTGCGGAAAAGCGGCTGAGATTGCAGATCAGGTAGATGTGATTCTTCTGGCACAGGGCTCAATGGCTTATGCAGAGGACGCAATCCACGAGAAAACCGGCAAACCAGTTCTTTCCAGCCCACGTTTTGGAGCACAGGCACTGGCAGCTGCATTGAAGGCTAAGGGATTATAATAATAAAGGAGAATAACAATGCTTACAGATACAACCAGATCCCCATACGCGAAGGTTCATGCCCTGGACGGAATGAACGTAAAATGGACCGGCGGTCTTTGGAAGGAACGTTTTGATACCTGTGCGAACAGCACCGTGCCTCAGCTGAAGCACATGTTTGACAGCAAAGACATCAGCCATGTGGTAGAGAATTTTAAGATTTGTGCTGGCGATGCAGATGGAGATTTTGATGGAACCGTTTTTGGGGACGGAGATTTTTATAAATGGATGGAGTCTGCCATTTATACGGCTTATCAGACCGGTAACCAGCAGTTGAAAGATGAAATCGAGGATTACATAGCCCTGATCGGAAGAGCACAGCAGCCGGATGGTTACCTTTCCACCAAACAGATCATTGGAGAGAGAAGCCAGAACGGCGTTTTCAGAATGGGCGATATCAACGATTTTGAGGTTTATAACTTTGGTCACATGTTTACCGCAGCATGTGTGCACAAGAGAATTACCGGAAAGGACAATTTCCTGGCAATTGCAGCCAGAACAGCAGATTATCTGGAGCATCTTTACGAAGAGGCAGAGCGCACCGGAGAAGTCCAGACTGCTGTTTGCCCCTCTCATTACATGGGATTGGTGGAAATGTACCGTACCACTGGGGAAGAGCGCTATCTGAGGCTGGCGAAGCAGGCCGTTGCCCTTCGTGACAGTGTAAAAGACGGCATGGACGATAACCAGGACAAGATCCCGCTGAAAAAGCATGAGAAGATCCTGGGACATGCAGTGCGGGCAAATTATCTCTATGCAGGTGTTGCGGATCTTTGCCTGGAAGAGCAGGATCCGGATTATATGGAGGTTCTCCACAAAGTATGGAGAAGCCTTGTGGATAAAAAGCTTTATATTACCGGCGGATGTGGAGCATTGTATAATGGTGCGTCCCCTTATGGATATTTCTTTGACCATCAGCTTGTACATCAGGCTTATGGTTATGAATATCAGCTCCCGAATATCACAGCTTACAATGAGACCTGCGCGTCTTTGGGCGGTGTTTTCTGGGCATACCGTATGTTCCAGCTTGAGCCGAAGGCAGAGTATTTTGATATTCTTGAGCGTATGATGCTGAATACCAATCTGGCAGCGCTTAGCCTGGATGGTAAAAGGTTTTTCTATGAAAATATGTTAAGACGTGCCAAAAAGCTTGATTATAAGCTGATCTGGCCGCTTACCAGAAGCGAATATATTCTCAGCTACTGCTGTCCGCCAAACCTGGCAAGAACCATTGCACAGTCCAGCGAGTACGCATATCTTACCTCTGATAACAGTGTATGGACTGGTATGTATGGTGCAAGTGAAGCGCAGGTGAAGCTGGAAAATGGCGGAGAGTTTACATTGGTTCAGTCCACGGATTATCCTTTTGACGGAACAATCCGTTTCACAACAAAGGATGTGAAAGTAAATGCTCCGGTTCATTTAAGACTTCGTATTCCGGGATGGGCAGCTGGCGGTTCCATTAAGGGCGCTGGTGCAGACCGTGAACTGACGAAAGAGGATGCAGGAACTTATCTGGATATTCTGGTTGAGGATCCGCAGAACATGGATGTACAGCTGGTTCTGGATATGGAGATCCGGTATACAGTTGCCAACAACATGGTAGAAGAGACGGTAGGCCAGGCTGCGATTGAGCGCGGACCGCTGGTATACTGCTGCGAGAGCGTGGATACACAGGCCGCTGATCTGGATGATATTTATCTGGATCTGAATGCGGAATTTACTCCTGTAGATTTCGAGATCCAGGGAAGAAAGATGACTGCCCTGGAGACGGAAGAGTACACCATCGACCGCTCTGAATTTGACAGAAGTGTCCTGTATCAGCCGCTGAAATATCACGGTATGAGCAGAAAGCATGTACGTCTGATCCCGTATTATGCATGGGATAACCGTGACTACGGCGAAATGAGGATCTGGTTCCCAATCGCATATACTGTATAATAAATTGAGTTATCATAACCTGCGCTATGAACGAAAAAAGGCAGTGCCGAGCAGAATCCGGAAGCGGCGGAATGGTAAATGCCGCTCAATTTCTAATTATACTTTGAACGAATAGAATGGAGAGTTATAGAAATTATGGAATGTAAAGTAATTCCTTTTCATACCGTCGAGGAGAGAAGCAAAACAGACGCCGCCAAAGCAGAAGCCCTTCTTTCCCAGGCAATGGAAGGTTTTCATAAAAAACTGGTAGTGTTGGATGACGATCCCACAGGTGTACAGACCGTTCATGATGTGTCTGTTTACACAGACTGGGAAGAAGAATCCATCCGCAAGGGCTTTGAGGAGAAAGAATCCATGTTTTTTATCCTCACCAATTCCCGCAGTTTTTCTGTGGAGGAGACTACAAAGGTACACCAGGATATTGCCGCACGTGTGGCAAAGGTGGCAGGGGAGCTGGGGCAGGATTTCATGATCATTTCCCGTGGAGATTCCACTTTAAGAGGTCATTATCCGCTGGAAACACAGCTCCTGGCGGATGGACTGGCGGACGGGAATGCAGGAGAATCAGAGAAAATGGCAGCTGACAATGGAGCTTCTGCAGGGAGCACAGCTGTTGACGGCGAGATCATCTGCCCGTTTTTTCCAGAAGGCGGCCGCTACACAATGGACAACATCCACTATGTAAAAGAGCAGGATAATCTGGTTCCAGCCGGTATGACAGAATTTGCCAAGGACAAAACCTTCGGCTACAAAACCTCAGATCTTACTGAATACGTCGAGGAAAAAACAGAAGGAAAGTACCATAAAGAGGACTCTATTACCATTTCCCTGGAAGAACTCAATGCACTGGATGTGCAGGGAATCAAGGCGAAGCTGATGTCCGCACAGAATATGGCGAAAATTATCGTCAATGCAGTATCTTATGCTGATCTGAAGGTTTTCTGTGCAGCCCTGGTGCTTGCAATGAAAGAAGGCAGGCATTACATGGCAAGAACAGCAGCAGCTTTTACCAAGGTTATGGGAAGG
Organism: Blautia sp. Sow4_E7; assembly: GCF_052116245.1. NCBI lineage: Bacteria > Bacillati > Bacillota > Clostridia > Lachnospirales > Lachnospiraceae > Blautia > Blautia sp. Sow4_E7. The sequence continues at coordinate 31,056 of NZ_JBQKLL010000029.1, read as the reverse complement.
ATTTCTGACAAGCCCCTTCTTGGAAGAGAGCAGCTGGAGGGTGACACGAAGAACGGAGGAATCGTCCTGATCGGCTCCCATGTGAAGAAGACTACAGACCAGCTAAACTGTCTGAAAGAACTGGATGGCCAGGCCGATTTTATGGAATTTCAGGTAAATGCTGTATTTGAAGAAAATGGTCTGGAGAAAGAGGTTGAAAGAACGGTGAAAGCAGCAGAGGAGAAAATCCTGTCTGGAAGAACCGTTGTAATTTATACAAGCAGACAGCTTCTTGCACCGGAGAATATGACTCCGGAGGAGAAACTGCATATTTCTGTAAAAATTTCCAATGCAGTGACCAGTATTATCGGAAAGCTTTCTGTGAAGCCGAAATTCATCATTGCAAAAGGCGGAATCACTTCATCTGACGTAGGAACCAAAGCTCTTCGCGTAAAGAAAGCCCGTGTTATGGGACAGGTGAAGAAAGGGATCCCGGTATGGATGACAGGAGAAGAAAGCAAATTCCCTGGAATGCCATACATTATTTTTCCGGGAAATGTGGGTGAAGTAAGTACGTTGAAGGAAATTGTAGAGGAATTGATCTGATTGGAGGTTTACATAATGAAAAAAGTAATTATATCTCTGGCACCTGTACAGGCAGGAACCAGTGTGGATGCAGTAAAGCTTGCAGAGGATGTAGAGAAAAGCGTAAAACTTGGTGCTGCTATGTGTCACCTTCACTGCCGTAAACCAGACGGAAGCCTTACACCTGACATTTCTTATATGTCTGAGTGTTTTGACGAGATTCTGAAACGGACAGATGTGGTAGTTCAGGCGTCTACAGGCGGTGTTTCGGATATGAATATCCAGGACCGCTGCAATCCGCTTGACTATCCCAAGGTAGAGAGCGCATCTCTCAATGGCGGAAGTACAAACCTTGGCGAAGCAGTTTATATTAATTCTTTTGATGATATCCGCTACTGCGCAGACGCTGTTTATAAGAGAGGAATCCTTCCGGAAACAGAAGTTTTTGATATTGGAATGTTACATAACATGGCAGTGGTAAAATCTGAGCAGCCATTTGCGGACCCAATGCTGTTTAATCTGGTATTTGGTCACAAAGGCGGCATGCAGCCTACTCCGGAGATGCTGGCAGCTTTCCGTTCCTTTGTTCCATCTGATGCACTTTGGGGCGTTACACACTTTGGACGTGATAACTGGACATTTCTGGCTGCTGCAATTGCTATGGGAGCAACGGTAGTACGTGTTGGTTTTGAAGACAGCCACTATCTGGCAGAAGGTGTAGAGGCCGAGTACAACTGGCAGGTGGTTGAGAAACTGGTAAATCTGATCCGCGCTATGGGTCTGGAGCCAGCGACTCCGGATGAGGCAAGACAGATGTTGAATCTGAGAAAACGCTAAAATACGATTTAAAAATATAAAGTGTTGGATTGTAATTATTCAGTAGATGTTATTCTGCGAAGTGTGTGACCATGAAGGTACTGAACAGTTACGATATACTAAAGAAATATATGTCAGAAAGGATGGGTTAAAACAAATGTTGGCAATCAAGAAAATATATATGGATTACGAAACAGCCCCGGTTGGTGTTTCCCATATGCCCCAGTTTGCCTGGGAGCTTGTAAGCGATAAGAAAAATGTAAAACAGAAATCCTACGAACTTCAGATTGCAAAAGACGCTGATTTTACAGATCTGATCTATAACAGCGGAAAAATAGAGTCTGAGGAATCTGCACATGTTTATGCAGAAGGTGCTTCACTGGAGAGCGGCAAACGTTATTTTGTCCGCGCAAAAGCCAGTGACGGCGAGGAAGAAACTGTCTGGAGCGATACTGCTTCCTTCGTAACTGCCCTTGCAGGGGAAAATGGAGAGTGGGAGGAAGGCGCACCTGCATGGAAAGCACCTTTTGTATCTGCTGAAACAGACGATTCCTATAAAAGCGTTTCCAAAGGAACCTATGTAAGAGGTACCTTTGAGATCAAAAAAGAAGTAAAAGAGGCCTATGCCTTCACGACAGCCCTTGGCCTGTACCAGTTCTATCTGAATGGCAGAAAAGTTGGCGAGGATGAGATGACACCAGGCTGGACTTCCTATAGAAGACACCTTCTCTATCAGACCTACGATGTAACCGGATATCTTCAGAAAGGCATCAATGGCGCCGGGGCAATGCTGGCTCCAGGCTGGTACAAAGGCGTTATGGGCCTGACAAAAGCCCGCAACAACTATGGCGACCAGACTGCTTTCACCATGGAACTTCTGATTCGCTACACCGATGGAACAACAGAATCTGTTTATACGGATCCATCCTGGAAAGGCTGCGATTCACCGGTAGTATTTGCAGAAATCTATGATGGTGAGACTTATGATGCAGCCCTTGAGATTCCGGACTGGTCAAAGGCAGAAACTACAAAAGGCGACTGGAAGCCGGTTCAGCTTGTATTCTTTGATACACAGGTTATGCGCGCGCAGTACGCTGCAAAGGTTCGTGTAATGGATCGTATTCCTGCAAAACGTATTTTCAAAACACCGGCAGGAGACAGGGTAGTTGATTTTGCCCAGAATATGGCAGGCCGCATTGAAGTAACTGCCACTGGTAAGCCGGGAGACGTGATCGAGCTTCACTGCTTCGAAGTTCTGGATAAAGATGGAAATGTATATCTGGACAATCTTCGTGCAGCCAAAGCAACAATGAAATATACTTTTGCAAGGGAAGAGACAGTTACCTGGCATCCGACCTTCACTTACATGGGATTTCAGTATGCGCTGATTGTTTCCTATCCAGGCGAGCCGAAAGCTGAGAATTTCACAGCTTGTACCCTTCATTCCAACATGGCTTCAAACGGAAGTCTGGAGTGTTCCAATCCGCTGCTGAACCAGCTGCATCACAATTTCCTGTGGGGACTGAAGAGTAATTTCCTTGATGTACCTACAGACTGCCCGCAGCGCGATGAGCGTCTGGGATGGACTGGCGATGCGCAGATCTTCTGCCGTACAGCCACTTATCTGATGAATACATATACTTTCTATAAGAAATGGCTCCATGATCTGGAGGTTGATCAGACACCAGAGGGCGGTGTACCGCATGTTGTTCCGAACATTGAGGAAGGCCGTACAGATGGAAACTGGCTTCTCCGCCAGGGACCTCACTCTGCAGCAGCCTGGGCTGATGCAGCCATCATCAATCCATGGACCATGTATCTGATGTATGGTGATAAAGATATTCTGAAAAAACAGTACAACAGTATGAAGGGATGGATTGACTTCATGCGTGCCCATGCTGTTGATTATATCTGGAACTACAAGCTGCAGTTTGGAGACTGGGTTGCTCTTGATGCAGAGGAGGGCAGCTATTTCGGTGCAACACCAAATGATCTGACCTGTACTGCCTATTATGCATACTCTACCGGACTTTTTGTCCAGATGGCGAAAGCCCTTGGAAAAGAGAATGTGGCAGCAGAGTATGAGAAGCTTTATCATAAGATCGTAAAGAAATTCCAGGAGACCTTCTTCGATGCAGAAGGAAATATGACAGCACAGACACAGACCGCACATATTGTGGCACTGTATTTCCAGCTGACTCCTGAGAAATATATCACAAAAACCGTAGAAGGTCTGAAGCGCCTTCTGGACAAAGAAAACGGACATCTGGTTACCGGATTTGTGGGAACTCCGTATTTCTGTCATGCACTAAGCCAGAACCACGCTCTGAAGGAAGCCTATGACCTGCTTCTGAAGGAAGACTTCCCATCCTGGCTGTATCAGGTGAAAAAAGGTGCCACCACGATCTGGGAGCACTGGGATGGAATGAAGGATGACGGAAGCATGTGGAGTGCAGATATGAACTCCTTCAACCATTATGCTTATGGTGCTATTGGTGAGTGGATGTACCGTGCAATGGCCGGAATTGAAGCTGATCCGGAACATCCGGGCTTTAAACATGCGATACTCTATCCGCGTATTGGTGGAAATCTGAAGTACACTGCCGGAAAATATCATAGCATTTATGGTGATGTTGGTGTAAAATGGGAAGTCCAGGGGAAACAGATTACTTTAACTGTTCAGGTTCCGGTGAATACAACAGCAGAGATCCGTCTGGATCAGGCGAAAGCTGTTCTGGAAAGCGATGGACTGACATTTACCAGGGAAGCAGACTATATGGCTGCCGAAGCGGGAAGCGGTACATACCATATCGCATTTGAACAGTAATCATAACGCAGAATGCGAAAGGGTGATGAGAATATGGAAAAGAAAAAGGAACCTTCAGGAATACAGAAAGCGTGGAGACAGCTGAGTATTCAGAATCAGATTTTTTTATCCATGTTTCTTATCACCCTTTTGGGTGTGGGCGTTTTGATGAATATTGTATACAAAACCTCTGTTGATGCTATTGAACAGAATTACAGGACATCTTATCAGTCTACGCTGAAGAATTCCAGCCGCGTTATGGATATGAATCTGAAGAACATTGTAGACGTAGGCCGAAATTTTCTGAATGATGAAGCTCTTCAGCAGATTCTGGAAAAAGGCAATGAATACGGAGGAAACAAGTTTACATCCACAGACCGTGTGAAGCTTCGTGTGATTGCAAATGAAATGGCTAGTCAGCAGGTGTGGGTGAATTATATAGTATTTACGGATCTTTATGGTCATGTGTATCAGCTGAACAATGTGAACCAGGGTACTTATGATTTCTATAATTATTATAGTGATAAGGATATTCTGGAAGAAAGCTGGGTGAAACAGGCAAAGGCCGCGCGGGGAAAGGAAATTTTTTTCCGTGAAAGTGTTTTAAAAGCAGGAACAAAGATAGGATTTTCTTATGCGAAATATATGATCAATCCCTCTGATGGACAGGGAATGGGCTATATGGTGGTCGGACTGAGCCAGAAGCTGTTGGGAAAATCCTTTGTCATGGGCAATGAAAGCTTTGATTCCAGTAATTTTATGGTTGTAGATGAGGATGATCAGCTGGTTTATTTTGTGGGAAATGAGGAAAAGGAGAGTGCAGTTATGCAATCCTATTCTAATCCTGGAGAGAACCATCTGTATCTGTTTTCTTCTGTCACCAATTCTACTACAGGCTGGCATATCGTAAACGTAGTGGAGAAAAATGAGATCAGTGAAGAGAGCAAAAATATCCGTCTGACTTCGTTTCTGGTAGCCGGTTGTGTTCTTGTAGTGGGTTTTCTCATGGCACGAATCATTTCCAGAACCATCAGCCATCCCCTGAAGCAGCTGGAAAATACCATTGCACAGGTTGGGAAGGGAGAGCGTCATATTACAGAAGAGTTTGACTACAGTGAGGTTGGCCGGATCGGACAGAAATTCAAGGAAATGGTCAATACGAACCTGGAGCTTTCCGAGCATCTTATGGCGGTGAAGCTGAATGAACGGGAAGCAGAGCTGCTTTTGCTTCAGTCCCAGATCAATCCCCATTTTCTTTATAATACACTGGATTCTCTGTACTTTGTTGCAATCATGCATGGGGATGACCAGATGGCAGAAATGGTAGAGGCACTTTCTGATAACTTTAAGCTGGCGCTGAATAATGGAAGCAAATATATTAAAGTTGCGGATTCTGTAAAATGGATGCAGGGCTATATGAAGCTTCAGAATATGCGCTATAATAATCGTTTTGAACTGTTCGTGGATATCAGCAGGGAAATTCTTCAGCGTGAAACGATTACCTTTATTTTTCAGCCATTTATTGAAAATGCCATGTATCACGGCCTGGAGCCGAAGATTGGAAAAGGAAAGATTTCCCTTCGCGGCTGGCAGGAGCAGAATAATATGATTTTCACTATTGAAGATGATGGTGTGGGAATTGACGATATGTCCAGACTGGAGAACGGTTATGGAGTGCGCAATGTAATAGAGCGTATAAAGTTGAATTACGGGGAAAAATACGGCGTAACATTTGAAAGCAGTCCAGGCAATGGAACGAAGGTAACGATTGTGGTTCCGGTAAGATAAGGGATAGGGAAATGCAGATACAAGGAGGATTTTCATGTATCGCTTAGTGGTAATTGATGATGAATATATAGTTGTGCAGGGAATTAAGGCTTTAATTTCCCGCCTGAAGCTGGATTATGAGGTAGTGGGAGCTGCTTATGATGGAATCCAGGGACTGGAAGTGATCCGGAGTGAGAAACCGGATGTAGTAATTACGGATATCCGAATTCCGGGGCTGGATGGTCTGTCTGTGATCGAGGCAGCGAAGGAAGAATGTCCGGATACATATTTTATTGTGATCAGCGGCTATTCTGAATTTGTATATGCGCAGAGGGCACTTACCCTTGGCGTAAAAGACTATATTGATAAGCCGGTTACAGCAGATAAACTGAAAAATGCCCTTACCAGAATTGAAGATGAATGGGCGAAGACCCGCCATGAAGACAATCGTAAGGCTCAGGCCAATCGTGAGAAATTCCAGGAATTGGAAAGAATTTTTGAGAGCAGTGTAAAATGTATTACAAACTGTGATGCTGCAGCATTTCGGGAAGAATGCCGGCAGGCAATCAGATGCCTGCAGGAACTTTACCCGGAGCTGCAGGATTTTCGCAGGGAATTCTACAAGCATCTCTGCGTGCTCAGCGATGTGCTGATCGAAAGTCAGAAGCAGGTGGAACGGGGGTCACTTGTCTCTTTTCAGGAGATGGCAAAATGTCAGAGCATAGAAGAAGTACAGGCCTATGGGGAAAGCGTTCTGTCTGATATCAGCAAGCATCTGACTGCAGACCAGACCGGAAGCAAACACAGAGTTATCCTGGAGCTTCTTACTTATCTGGACGAGCATTATGATCAGGATATCGGGCTGAGTGAGCTTGCAGACAGAGCCGGAATGAGCACGGCGTACTTAAGTGTTCTTTTCAAAACAGAGGTTGGTACATCTTATGTGAAATATCTGACGGACCTTCGCATTAAAAAGGCGAAGAAGCTGCTGCAGGATGGATATAAGGTTAATGAAGTCAGTGAAATGGTGGGTTATAATAATTACAGATATTTCTGCGATATCTTTAAAAAGCACGAGGGCATGACTCCCAATGAGTACAAGGGAAACGTGTGGAAAGCAGAAAGTTAAAAACAAGATGTAAAAAATGCACATATTCGAATTGCTGAATATGTGCATTCTGTATATTTGGCACAATTGAATGCCTGGACAAGTAGAATTTTTTATAAAAAACAGTCTAAAAAAACTGTACATTACCAAAAAAATTAGGCACTGGTAAAAAAACAGAACAATGGTATTATATAACCATAAGATATTTCCCGGGGATACAAAGAAACAAATTAAACGTGACCGAAAAGTAAATGGCTATCAAGAGTAACTCATAACAAAATTCAATAATTTTGAAAATTCTGGAGGAATTTATAATGAAAAAGAGAGCATTAGCTATTTTAATGGCAGCATTAACCGCAAGTACAATGTTTGCAGTTCCTACATTTGCAGCAGATTACTCAGGAGAGGATCCGCAGCTTGAGAAAAACATCAAAATCCTTACCATCTGGGCAGAAGATAATGACAATGGTATGCTGTTAAACAAAATCTGCGAAGATTATCAGAAAAATGTAAACCCGAATTTCACATGGGAATATGAGATGGTTGCTTCTGACAACCTTCAGCAGAAAATTGCTACACTGGCTGCATCCAATGATCTTCCGGATCTGTTCGCTTACGAAGCAGGTGCTCCGCTCAGCGTTCTCATCGATTCCGGAAAGGTTAAAAATATTACAGAAGCCGTTGACGAGATCGGAACAGCAGATTATTTAAACAGCGGTGCTGTTGAGCTTCTGAAAGGATTATCCGGAACAGATGATCTCTATGATCTTCCTCTTGGACTGAACGTAGAAGGCTTCTGGTACAACAAAGCTCTGTTCGAGCAGGCAGGATGCGAAGTTCCTACAACATGGGATGAGTTTGAAGAGGTTCTTCAGAAACTTTCCGATGCAGGTATCCAGCCTCTTACAACCGGCGGATCTGACAAATGGGGTGCAACCCGTCTGATCAATGCATACGCAGTAAGAACCGCAGGAAACGACATCATGACAAAAGCAGCTGACGGCGAAGTTCCTTACACAGATGAGAAACTGGTTGCAGCAGCTGATAAGCTTGCAGAGTGGGCAGAGAAAGGATACTTCGGAGAAGGTATCACAACAGTTGATATGAACACAGCAGGTTCCATGCTGATGAGTGGTAAAGCAGCTATCTTCTACAATGGTTCCTGGTTTACACAGAACCTGACAGATGATTCCCAGAACCCGGCAGGCGAGGATGGAATCGGATTCTTCAACATCCCGGTTGCAGATGAGTCCATCAGCTCCGCTACTTCTTACTCTATGAACTGTGGTAACATCCTTGCACTTGACAATGACAAATATGATGAAGCTACCGGATGGTTCCTGAAATACTTCATGGAGAACGTTGGAAACGTAGCTATGGAAGAGCAGGGAACTGTTAAAGGTTACACATATGATGTTGCAGCAGATGATATGGATAACTACACCAAGCTTGTTCTTGACGAGATCGACAAATCCACAGAAGGATTTGCATGGTGGGAAGCAAAAATGCCTAGCGAAATCTCCAAGACAGCTCAGGAAAATGTACAGCCTCTGTTAAACGGCGAAATGACTGGCGAAGAATATATGCAGTCCATCCAGGATGTATATGACATGCAGTAAGTAATAGCTTTGGCAATATAAGCTTTGAAGTGATTATTCAAATGGGAGTGTTTGCCATCAGACACTCCCGTTTTTGTTGAAAAAATTCAAAATTTTAATGGTTTTTGATACAGAAAGGAAGGAATTTTATGAACAAGGTATTAGGTAATAAGAAAGCGATATCCCTTTTCGTAGTTCCGGCACTGATTATTTACACCATTATTGTAATGGTACCGGTTGTCTGGTCATTGTACTACTCATTCTTCAGCGGCAGCCCGGGACTTCAGTGGGAATTTGCAGGTCTTGACAACTATGCAAGACTTTTTAAGGACAAGAACTTTTTGAATGCATTAACAGTAAACTGTAAATATGTATTGGTAGTAACCGTTGGTCAGGTTGGAATGGGACTTTTACTTTCCCTGATGTTTAAATTCTGGCTGAGAAGATGCAAAACCATCGTAAGAACTCTGGTTTTCTTCCCGGTAGTACTTCCTACAGTTGCAGTAGGCCAGCTGTTTGCAAAAATCTATGAGATCCAGCCAAATTATGGTCTGTTAAACTCATTGCTTGACTCTCTTGGTTTCACGAACCTTGTTCAGCCATGGATCGGCCAGTCCAGCACAGCTCTCTGGGCATTGTGCGTAATGGATATCTGGGTTGCCATGGGCTTCTATTCTGTAATTTTTTATGGTGCACTTCTTGATATCTCTGATGATATCTTGGAAGCTGCCAGAATCGACGGCTGCGGTGGATGGCAGTTATTCAAAAACATCCTTCTTCCGCTTCTTCGTCCAATGGTGATCACCAGCCTTGTATTCAGCTTCTCCGGAACTGTAAAGATGTTCGAGTCTGCTATGGCTCTTACCAAGGGTGGCCCTGGAAGTGCAACAAAATCACTTTCCATGTATATGTATGATGTTGCATTTACCTATAACAAGGTAGGTTATGCCAGTGTTATCGCTATTGTAATTTTCCTGATCTGTGTTGTGGGCTCTCTTGTTATCAATAAATTTGATGTAAAAGACTGAAAGGAGGAAATATTATGAAAAAAGTAAAAGCAGTTATTCGGGGAATTGTAATTTTCCTTCTTTGCATAATTGAGATTTACCCATTATTCTGGATGCTTACCGCATCCTTCAAGAAACAGGCTGAGTGGAGTGAAAAACCAGCTTATGCATTAAATGATGGTTTCTATTTCCAGAACTACTCTGATGCATGGACAAGAGGACATATGTCCACTTTCTTTAAGAACAGTTTGATCACTACATTAGTGGCACTTGTATTTATTGTATTTTTCTCAGTAACTGTTGGTTTTGCTGTAACAAAAATGAAATGGAAATATAGAAATGCAGTTGCACAGTATTTCCGTTTCGGTATCATGATTCCGGTAGCAATTGCTTTGATCCCGCTGTTCCAGATTTACAGCAGATCAAACATGTTAAATACCAGAACATGTCTGATCATTACGTACATAGCATTTGGTTTGTCGCTGTCCATTTATCTGGTTCAGGGATATCTTCGTTCCTTCCCGGATGACATTATGGAGGCAGCCGTTATCGATGGCTGTGGTATTTACAGGCTGATGTGGCACATTGTAACACCACTGATGAAGAACTCTATTGTAACCGTATTGGTTCTTCAGTTCTTCTTCAAATGGAACGACCTTCTGTTTTCCATGACATTCATCAGCGATTCTGCACTGAAGACTGTTCAGACAGGACTTCTGTACTTCTCTGATGAGTTCGGATCCAAGAACTGGGGCGCAATCTTCGCTTCTGTATCCATGAGTGTATTCCCGCTTCTGATCCTGTACATGGCACTGAATAAGAAACTGATGGAAGGTATGACAGCCGGAGCTGTAAAGGGTTGATATTATGGAAGATAAAAGGACAGAGCAATACAGACAGAATCTGAAAAAATTTGTAATGTCTCACACGGAGGATGTGCTTAAGAATCCGCGAAGCTTTATCCGTTATCCGTTTATTGATCCAGGCTCTATTTATGATGGAAATGTATGGGACTGGGATACCTACTGGTCCGTATATGGCTTCCTGAATCTGGCGGATTCTTATGAGGATCCGTCTGTGAAGCCGAGAATTATAGAGCATGCACAGGGAAATATCCGCAATTTCTTTGATCATCAGCTGGAGGATGGCTATATCCCTATGATGATCGAGGTGGCAGACTGGCCGGAGCCTTATCTGAACATGAGGCATAAGGAAGGCAAGATCATGAATATGCATAAGCCTTTCCTTTGCAGCCAGATGTGCCTGATCAGTGATTATACTGGCGATTACGCCTGGACCGAGGAGTTTCTTCCCGGCGTGGCGAAGTATTTTGACTGCTATGATCACTATTATTTCCACGAAAACAGCGGACTGTATGTATGGCAGGATGATATTATGATCGGTATGGACAATGATCCGGCTACCTTTGGCCGTCCGCCATTCTCCACTGCTAATATTTATCTGAACAGCTTCATGTGTGTAGAGCTGGAAGCTGGTGCCAAATTATACAGACAGTTTGGCAAAGAGGAAGAGGCAAAGAAGCTTCTTGATAAACGTGAAGCACTGATTACCGCGATCCAGCAGGAGTGCTGGGATAAGCGTGACCACTTCTTCTATTCTGTTGATGTGGACATCAAGACCAGAAAATATGACTGGTTCCATCAGGGACTTGGTGTTTTCTGGAAAACACTGCCGATCAAGGTTCGTGTATGGTCCGGTTTTATTCCTATGTATGCAGGAATTGCTACGAAAGAGCAGGCTGCAGATATGGTGAAGCATATTTTTGATCCTGATACCTTTGGCTCCGACTTTGGTCTGACCACGCTTTCAAAGGATGAAAAAATGTTTGACCTGTCTGTTACCAATAATCCGTCCAACTGGCTTGGCCCGATCTGGCTGGTTGCAAACTATGTGGTATTCCGCGGCCTTTTGAACTACGGATACCGCATGGAGGCGGAAATTATGTACAAGCGTACCATGCGCCTTCTGGGAGATGACCTGGAGAAAACAGGCAGCCTTCACGAATACTACAACCCATTTAATGGAGAGCCGGTTATGAACGGCGGCTTCATCAACTGGAATGTACTGGCACTGAATATGGCAGACGAACTGGAAGGCAAGAAGCCAATGTGCCTGCCGGAGCTGCTGGAAAAACAGGCAGAAAAGTAATCATTAGAATAAGGTTTTTCTGCTGTGAGGTAAGTAAATATAGGAAAAGGATTGCAGAATACGTGGGATTTTGCAGTCCTTTTTGTTTGCCAGATACTGTACAAAAAAATGCAGAGCGGTTATACTTAAACTATAAGCTCGTGCAGGGAGGTGCTGAGGCAATGGGGATGTATTTGAATGGAAGTGCGCCTTATTTTTTATATAGAAGTGAATTTTGTCGTCCATACTTTGTTGACAAGTCAGACATTTTAAGAGATTTAATTACATTGGCAAATCAGGGAAATTCCCATATCTGTATTACAAGGCCAAGACGGTTTGGAAAAACTGTCATGGCGAATATGATTGGTGCCTTTTTTGGAAAAAATACGGATGCAAGTGAGGTGTTTGATAAACTAAATATTAGTCAGTACAGTGAATATCGCAAAAATTTAAACCAGCATAATGTTATATATATAGATTTTAGCGTAGTCGATGATGAATGCGAGAATTATAAAAGTTATATTGGAGCGATAAAGAACAATCTTAAAATGGATATCAGAGAGACTTATTCTGACATTACATTTAGGGAAAACAATTCGGTTCGTGAAGATTTAATGCAGGTTTTTATGGAAAAAGGAAGCAGGTTTATATTTGTTTTCGATGAGTGGGATGCGGTTTTTAATATGCCCTTTGTGACAGAAGAGGATAAAAAGTCATACTTGCTTTTTCTTAAGGGCTTGCTTAAAGATAAACCCTATGTTTCTTTGGCATATATGACAGGAATCCTTCCAATAGCTAAGTATTCAAGCGGCTCGGAATTAAATATGTTTATTGAATATTCTATGGCGTCAGAACCCAAATTCGGTGATGATTTTGGATTTTCGGAAATAGAAGTGGACGCACTGTATGAAAAATATTGCTGTAAATGCGCGAAGAGCCAGGAAAAGACAGCAGTAACAAGGAATGGACTTCGTTACTGGTATGATGGCTATTATTCGAAAAACGGAGAAAAATTATACAATCCACGCTCTGTAGTTGCTTCTCTTACGAACAATAATCTTGGAAGTTACTGGACGAGTTCGGGACCCTATGATGAGATTTTCTATTATGTTCGTCATAACATTGCGGATGTTCGCAATGACCTGGCGCTTATGATTGCCGGAGAGGGAGTAAATGCAAAAATAAGGGAATATGCAGCAACATCTATGAACCTGACAACAAGAGATGAAATATTGTCTGCTATGGTTGTATATGGATTTTTAAGTTATTATCAGGGGAAAGTGTATATTCCAAATAAAGAGCTGATGGACCAGTTTAATGAGATGTTGCAGAAGGAAAATTCTTTAGGATACGTTTACAAGCTTGCGAAAAAATCAGAGGAAATGCTGCAAGCTACCTTACAGGGGAAAACGGATGTGATGGAAGAAATATTATCCTTTGCGCATAATACAGAAACTCCGATTTTATCTTATAATAGTGAAACAGAACTTTCTGCGATTATTAATTTGGTATATCTTTCAGCTCGTGATTATTATCGGGTGGAGCGAGAGGACAAAGCTGGAACTGGGTTTGTTGATTTCATATTTTATCCGGAACAGAAAGATTTGCCCGGAATTATTCTGGAACTAAAAATTGACCATACTCCTGAAGAGGCAATCGGGCAGATAAAAGAAAAACAATATGCCCTTAAATTTGTCGGCAGATTAGGAGAGGACTCCGGGAAAATGGAAAAAATCCTTGCTGTTGGAATTGGCTATAACAAAAAAGATAAGAGACATCACTGCCTGATTGAAAATATAAGGCTGGCTGGTCAGTGAGATTTGTGAAGAAAGTGTTCTGCCATAAAAGCAACTAATTGTACTAACGGGAGGATTATAGTGTGATTCAGAACCCAATTCTTCCGGGATTTTGCCCGGATCCAAGTATTATACGAGCTGGAGAAGATTATTATATTGCAAATTCAAGCTTTGAATGGTGGCCTGGTGTGAAAATCTATCATTCTAAAGATCTGAAGCATTATGAACAGCTGCCATCGCCCCTGAACCGAATGAGCCAGCTTAATATGGTTGGCGAGGGTGATTCCTGTGGTGTATGGGCACCGGATATTTCCTGGGACGGGGAATACTTCTGGCTGATTTATACGGACGTGAAAACCCGTACCGGAGGACTTTTTAATACCCATAATTATCTTGTAAAATCAAAGGACATCCGTGGCGGCTGGCTGGAACCGGTTTATCTGAACAGCTCAGGCTTTGACCCATCTGTATTTCACGATACAGATGGAAAAATGTATATTGTGAATATGATCAACAATTTTAAGGGAATTCTGGTACAGGAGTATGACCCTGAGAAGGAATGCCTGGTGGGAGAGGCGAAAAATGTCTTTCCGGGAACCGGACGAGGCTATACAGAAGGTCCACATATTTACCATATCGGAGAATATTATTATCTGCTGATGGCAGAAGGGGGAACCGGATATGAGCATATGGTAACTATGGCAAGATCCCGTTCCATCTGGGGACCATACGAGGAAGATCCAGGCAATCCGGTACTTACCTCTGATGTGGATAATCCAGAGAAACTGCAGAAATGCGGACATGCAGATCTTGTATGCACTCAAAACGGGGAGTGGTACATGGTACATCTTTGTGCAAGACCGCCGAAGGGGAGCAGACAGTGCGTGCTTGGTCGTGAGACTGCAATTCAGAAAATGGTATGGAACGAAGAGGGCTGGCTAAGGTTGGCCTGCAGTGGAAGATTTGGACAGTGGGAGACAGAGGAGCCGACAGGAATTCAGGAGTATCTTTTTCCAGGGGAAGAGGGGAAGGATTACGGCAGGGATGACTTTAATATAAAAATTGCGGATTGTGCAGGAATAGATAAAATTGCAGAGGATGCAGATACTGCTGAAATTCTTTCGAAAACAAAAGAGTATCTGAATGAGAAGAATGCTGTGGACGAAGAATGTGATAAAAAGTTAAGTATGCCAGTGAAGAAGACCTCTGCGCTTTTAGACGTGCGCTATACTTCCCTGCGCCAGCCCTATGACAGCTACACCAGCCTGACAGAACGTCCTGGCTATCTCCGTCTCTATGGACAGGAATCCCTGAATTCCTGCTATAACGTAAGCCTGGTGGCACGGCGGCAGCAGGAACGCCATGCCCAGGTGGAAACCTGTGTAGAGTTTGCTCCGACCTGCCAGGAGCAGATGGCAGGACTTGCCTATATGTATGATACTGGCAATTTCTACCTTCTGGTAAAGACCAGGGAGGAAGAGTTTGGCTCCCAGACACTCGATTTGAAAAAGCCTGCAAGGCTGCGCCTGATAAAGAGTGATCACTTTGATGTGGCGGATGTGATTCTGGCAATTTCCATCCCGGAAGATGGTCCTGTATACCTGCGCGTAATCACCACCCGGGAAGGACTTTATGTGAAATTTTTCTACTCCCTGGATGGAAGAGACTATCAGGAACTGGCAGAAGTTCCCACCAACATCCTCACCGACGAGCAGAGCGAAGGTTTCACCGGTGCGCATTTCGGAATGTACTGTCATGATATGACCGGGCTGAGAAGGTATGCGGATTTTGATTATTTTGAGATTATGAAAACTGAGTAATTAATATATTATTAGGATAATACCACATCAAAATGGTTTTCACCACAATGAGCGATAAGCTGATTTCCGTTTGGCAGATAAATGGGCAAAGTGGTTTGAAATGGAACAGAAACCTGTAAATGCAGGTGGGTATGTGTTTTGTATTTCCATTTCATTTTATAAGTGCCCTGATAAGTTGAGATTTTTCCCTTTGCGTATCCAAGACGTGGGTCTGGGATTGGCGCAAGAAACAGATTCCCTTCTTTGTCAAAACGGAAACCACAGATGTATTCGTACATCCATCCAGCAACACATCCATAAGCATAGTGATTCAAACTATTCATATCAGTTGGGCTGATGCGACCATTTTTATCAAGAGAATCCCATCGTTCCCAGATACTGGTAGCTCCAAGTTTTACTTCATGTAACCATCCGGGATAGTCTTCGCTCAGAAAAATGTCATATGCCTCTTTGCTCATTTGGCATTTGCAAAGAGCCGGAAGAAGAAAACGTGTACCAATAAAACCTGTACTTAAATGCATATTGTATTTCTGTAAAACTGCATAAAATTCTTTGCAAAGCTGCGCTTTTTGTTCAGGAAGGTGCAGCTCAAAATATAAAATCAGAGCATAAGAAGTTTGTGTATGAACTCGGTTTAATGAGCCGGAAGGGGACAGAAATTCTTGTATAAAAGCATTTCGGATCTGTTCTGCCTGTATTTTATAGTCGCTTTCTAATTTGAAAAAACCAAGTGCATGTGCAGTCTGTTGGCATAAAAGCGTAGAGTAGTAATAGTATGCGCTTGCAACAAGTCCGGTATCTGTAAGTCCTGCTAAGGAATTCTCCTCTGGAGTGTCTAACGCTAGCCAATCGGCCAGCTGACGATCGTTATCCCAGAGAAATTCTTTTCCGCCAAGCTGAACACGGAGATTTACATAATTATTCCACGCGGACATAGCCGGAAAATGGGAAGATAACATTTGTTTGTTATGTGTTCTTAAATAGATTTCCCATGGCAGAACAGTTATGGAATCTCCCCAGGCACAAAACCCGATTTTTCCTAATGGCTGGTTGGTACCTGTTGAAGTTTTTGGCTTTGGAAGAGGTGCATATAAAGGAACCAGACCGTGTAAAGCTTTTTGTTCTAATGCGAGATTTATCAGGTAATGGTTTAAAAAAGCTGCAGAATCCATATGAAAACAGGCTGTTCGAGCAAAAATACAGATATCTCCGGTCCAACCCAGACGTTCATCGCGCTGAGGGCAATCTGTAGGCACAGAAAGAAAATTACATTCTTGTGAGCGTTTTGTATTTTGGAATAATGTATCGATCTCTTTTTGGGAGGTCTGGATATTGCCGGTTGTGTGCAAGGCAGACATCAGACGAAAAGCTGTGAAATTCTGTGGGTTTGGTGGAAGAGTTCCTGCTACTTTCACATAACGGAATCCATAATAGGTAAAATGTGGCCGTATCCATTTTTGATTACAAGTACCTTTGTAGGAAAATTGAGCTTTTGCGGTTCTTAAATTATCACGATAGAATTCTCCATTTTGTAAAAGTTCACCATATTGCAGTTGGAATTCGCCGTATCCGTCAAGATAACATTCAACCCATCCGGTGATAATTTCTCCAAAATCAAGAATCAGATCACCAGAAGGTGTATAAAACATATTTTTTACAGGGTATTGTTTGGTTTTGATAATTGGAAGATCCGTGCGTGGCGTTAGGTTTGCGGGAGAAATTAATGTATCAGGAAATGAAAATTTCTCTGTAGTACAAGTTGGAGAAACTAATATTTTTAGTGCGGCAGAACTTTTGGAACATGTGGCATCAATGGATTCACCGTCATAAATGTTGTTAAGAAAAATACTGCTTCCTGAAGCTTTCCAGGATGAATCTGTATATATTTCCTGAAAAGTACCATCTGTAAATTCCAACGAAAGAATTGCGGTTAGCATTTTTTTGTCACCATAGAGATTTTCGTAACCGCCGCCGAAAGAGAATCGTCCCATATACCAGCCATTTCCCAAGAGAAAACCAATCTGATGTTCTCCTGCAGAGAGAAAATTAGTGATGTCGTAGGTTTGGTATTCATTTATGAAGTCATAAGAATGATAACCGGGTGACAGATATTCTTTGCCGATTTTATTTCCATCTAAATAAGCTTCGTAAAGGCCAAGCCCATATGCATACAATCTGGCTTTGAGGATTGGTTTATTTGTGGTGAAATTACGAAAAATAAATGGCATAGAATGATTTTTGACATGGGCAGTGAGCCATTTTGCAGGCCAGTCACCTTTTGCTCTGGCAGTTTCGAACCAGGTGGGGGCACTGAAAATATGCTGCTTATTCAAAAGTACAATTTCAACCTGCCAATAATAACGAATACAAGGCTCAGGAATGAAACTGGGCTCATAAAAAGGCTGATTCCAGGAATAAAGAGGTTGACTATCAAATACAAGAGAGGAAGCAGAAAAATTATTTTTGAAAATTTGGATTCTGGTATAGAGAATGCTATCCTGTGGCCTGAAATCATTGCATTCCCAGGAAAAATGAAGATGGGAAAAATCCCATCCAAGAGGTTGAAATATATGGTTGGTTTGAAGATTGTTGATTTTCATTGTATAAAATCTCCTTTAGAATCCTGCAAGTTTACATATACGAGTTTTGAAAAAGTGATTAAAAACAGCAATTACCCGTCCCACGCCGATCATTGCAATTACAGTACCAATGCCGATTCCTGCTAGCTGATGTGCGAAAATCAGTCCAATAAGACAGCTGCTCCCCACACTGGAAAAATCCATAATATTTTTCCCAAGTCCCATACCTTTGCCTGAAACCTCTCCAATTGTATGCGCAAGTCCGTCAGCCGGATTGGGAATGAGGCGCATGTTTACCATCATGGCAGCACCAATACCTGTGAAAATAATTGCTATGATCAGTAAAAAAAGATTCTGCCAGAGTCTGGTATAGCTCATGGTAAAAATACTGCCGAAGAAATCCAGAAGTATACTGAAAACCAGGCTGAATGGAATCTGGAGCAGGTCTGCAAAATTATAATCAGGTCGTTTTAAAAGAAATTCAATTCCTACAAGAATAGAATAAACTACAAAAGTCATAACTGCAAAATTCAATCCCCATATGGAGGAAATGGCAAAAGGCATAGATATGATAGGCGAAACTCCAAGCCCGGTTCTGGTGCTTAAGGTGATGCCAAGTGCCAGAAAAATACAGCCCAGAATATAGAATGCTATGCGGTAAAAAGTAAATGGTTTCTTCATGACGGTATCCCCTTATAATTCGTTCTTTTCAGCAGGACGGACGGAAAGATTACTGCGAATCTTGATAATGGCATTGGTGTAATAGTATTCTCGAATTGAATCAGGACCGTTAGTGATAGCATTAAAAAGAATGTCAAGGGGCTTGCTTCCCTGGTAACCAGGTTCCTGGTCGATGGTTGCAGCGATAACACCGGCTTCCAGAAGCTGCTTGGTGGCTGGTGTGCAGTCATTGGAAATTACAGTTATCTTGCGGTCGCACTCTGTAACAGCGCGGCAGGCAGCGCTTACACCGGCAGCAGAAAGATAGAGTGCATTAATTTCAGGATTTTCTTTCAGAATTTTGCGGGTGATTAAATAACTTTCCACATCGTCATAGCAGTTATTGGAAACAGTAGCCAGAATCTGTGCATCAGGATAATTATCCCGAAGATAGTTCTGGAATCCGGCATTACGCTGAGTGATACACATAATATTTTCGGAACCACTGATAATTCCCACTTTTGCCTTACCGCCGGTGATCATTCCCATAAGATTGGCGGCAACCTGTCCGCATTGATAAAAATTACTGCCCACATAGGCGATGCGTCCGGAATCCGGAATATCAGTATTACAGGTGACTACAGGGATTCCCTGTGAAGAAATTTCCAGGATTTTACGGGAGATTTCAGCTGTATTATATGCTGTAATAACAATTCCGTTATATTCATTGGCAACAAAATCGTCCAGAAGCTCCAGCTGTTTATTGATCTCATTGATCGGAGTGAAACGGATGTCTACTGTCACACCAAATTCTTCAAGCTCCAGAGCTTTCTTACGGATTCCCTTTTCTACATCAGCAAAAAACGGATTATAATTATTGGGTGAAATAAGGATAAAACCAAATTTCAGCTTCTTTCTGCGTACTGCAAGATTCTGAGCCGCTTTATTGGGAAGATAATTCAGAGCTTCCATAGCAGCCCGGACTTTCTTCTCTGTTTCAGGGCTTACTCCGCCCCGATTGTTAAGAACACGGTCTATTGTTCCCCTGGATACATTTGTGATTTCTGCAATCTGTTTGATCGTAGCCATAAAAATACCTCTATACATTATTATCGTTGATTAGAACCAAATTTGAACGCAGATAAGCATTCCCCCGCTTCAAGTGCGCGGAGTACTAAGCGGTGAGTAAGGGGGATGCTTATGTCAGTGGGAGCCTTCAGCTCCCACTGACAGGTTGCGAAGCGACTGCGTTCATGAGCAAGTAGAAAAGCGGATTGCGAATGTCCGTTTTACTCTGTAAACTCATTATAATTGGTATTTTAATACATGTCAATTAAAAAGTAAAAAAATGTGCACGAGCACGCAAAAGCACAACGCACGATAGGAAAATAAATGAAAGTGATTTAAATACGATAAAATATATTGCAATATAAACAAAACACACAAGCAAATAATGTTAAAAATGACAGTTTTATATAATTCTATTGACAGAATAGGGACAATTTGCTATCATCAAGCCATCAAGTGAACGAGCACGAAACAAAGCTGATAAAACCGCGGATAAGCTAAGCACCGTGCACGGGCAAAATAGACACGAAGAAAAATAACTCAAGCGAAAGACCATTCAAAAAACAAAGGAAATTCAGGGAGGAATTTAAAATGAAAAAAAGATTAGCAGTAGCAGCAATGGCAGCAGTTATGACAGCATCCATGATGGGAATGACATCTGTAGTAGTACAGGCAGATGATACAGTCAAGATTGTTACAATTGGTGTACAGAGCGGTGGCTCTTACTGGGGAAACATTGAGAAAGGATTTACAGAAGCCTGTGAGGAGCTTGGTTGGGAAGGTGATTACTGGACACCACAGAATGCAGGAAACGATTCAGAGATGGTTCAGCTTGCTGAGAACGCACTGACTCAGGGATATGACGCAATTTGTATGGAAATCAATGATCTTGATATGTACGGTGACGTGATCAGCCGTGCCAAAGAGGATGGCGTGAAACTGATTTCCCTTACAGATGTTGGAGAAGAGAACTGTGATGCATTCGTAGGAATCGATTCCTATGCAAGTGGATATTCACAGGGTGAAAAAATTGCAGAATTTGCAAAACAGCTGGAATACGATTCCATTAATTATGTAACCCTGATGTCAACAACAGATAATGCTTCCCAGCTGAAGAACAGACAGGGTATTGCAGACGCACTTGCAGAAAACTTTGACGGTGAGATCAATGAGATTGACATTGCAGCAACTGACAGTAATGCAGCAACTGCACAGGATAAATTAAGTGCATTCTATCTTGCAAATCCAGAATTAAATGCAGTAGCATGTGTAGACCTTTATGCAGCACTTGGGGCAGCTCAGTTCGTAGATGAGAATGGATTAGAGGGCAACTTCATTGCAACAGGGCTTGAGCTTACAGCTGATGCATTTAACCGTGTACTGGATGGTGATTTAATGGCAACCTCTTCTGTAGACTCTGTTGGTATTGGTAAAAACTTCTGCTATGTGGCACAGAAAATCTTAAATGGTGAAGATTATGATTACAGCAACCCGGCAGAGAAGATTTGGGTACTTCCAGACGAAGTAGAGAGCTACTGCGCAGAAAATGGAATTGAGTTAAACTAATAAAAAATAAGCTTCGCTTAGAACCGTTTACGGTGTTTCGCAAATGATGCCCCGCCTTACGGCGGGGTATTTTATACCAAAAATTCGGCATAAATCGAGCCAAAAAGGAGAAATTATGGAAAAAAAGAAACCTTCATTAATAAAAACCCTTTTTCAGATTAAAGAGATCAGTGTAATCCTTCCGCTGGTAGTTTTGATAGTCGTAGCAATGATCGTAAATCCCTCATTCCTCAGAATGAGCAATATCCTTGATATTTTAAGAACATCAAGTTTCAATGCAATGATCGCAGTTCCGCTTACTTTCCTGCTTGCATCTGGAAGAATGGATCTTTCCATCGCCGCAACCACCACACTTGGCGGTCTGATCGCAGCAATTGCAGAGACAAATGGTGTTCCTCTTGTATTTTCTATTCTGCTCGCCCTGTTAGTAGGAGCAACAGTTGGAGCTCTGAATAGTCTTCTGGTTGAGAAATTTGAAATGCTTGGTTTTATTGCAACCATGGCAACTTCTTATGTAGTAAAAGGTATCGCTTCTGTTATCACAAATAATAACCCGGTAAGTGGTATTTCTGATGGTTTTCAGGCAATTGCAAAGACCCGTGTTGGCGGAAGCATCTGGATCACAATTATTTATGCTCTTGTAATTGGGGTGGCAGGACAGCTGATCCTGAACAGAACCAAATATGGCCGTGCTACACTAGCTGTAGGAGGAAACCCGGAGACTGCAAATCTTGCAGGTATTGATGTTAAGAGAAGACATTCCGAGCTGTTTATTCTGGTTGGTGTTTTTGCAGCAGTAGCAGGATGTCTTCATTGTTCCAGATTTGCAAGTGCGCAGCTTACAGCCGGAAGCGGTACAGAGCTTACAATTCTTGCATCCTGTATTATTGGTGGTACAAGCCTTCGAGGAGGTACAGGTACTGTAACAGGTTCTTTGCTTGGATGTATTCTTTTTGCAACCATCACCAATGCACTTCTGGTTATGGGTGTTCCGACCACATGGCAGAACGTAGTATATGGAGCAATTCTGATTATCGCCTTGCTGATTGATATTTTCAAACGTACCAAGATGTCCAAGGCGTGATAGGAGGAAACAAATGGGTGATACAATTCTGGAAATGAAGCATGTGACCAAGAAATTTCCTGGTGTCATTGCGCTGAATGATGTTTCTATCAATGTAAAAAGAGGTGAGGTTCTGGGAATCGTAGGAGAGAACGGTGCCGGAAAATCCACTCTGATGAAGGTATTAAGCGGAAGCTATACCAATAAAGAATATGAAGGCGAAATCTGGGTAAACGGTGAGAAACAAAGCTTTGCATCTGTTTCTGATGCGAAGAAGATTGGCATCGAAATGGTATACCAGGAAGTAAACGCCATGTACGAAGCAAGTGTAGCTGAGAATATTTTTGTAGGAAACCTGCCTGGAAAAGGCTGGGTAGATTATAAAAAATTATATAAAGATACACAGGATCTTCTGGATCAGCTTGGGCTTCAGATCAGTCCGAAAACTCCGGCTGGAGCATTGAACAGCGGACAGCTGCAGCTGATGTCCATTGTACGTGCAATGGCAGCGCATCCGAAGATTATGGTTCTGGATGAGCCGACTACAGCTTTGACAGATTCAGAGGTTGATATTCTTATGAATTTCCTGGAAAATCTGAGGAAAAGCGGTGTGTCCTGTATTTACATTTCTCACAAATTGGAAGAAATTTTCCGTATCTGTGACCGCGTTACCATTATTCGTGATGGAAATGTGATCACCAGTGGAGATATCAGTGAATTTAATCAGGAAACTCTGGTTCAGGGAATGATCGGACGTAAGGTTGAAAATATGTATGTGAAGAGTGCGCATCGGATCGGTGAGCCAACTCTTGAGGTGAAACATCTTTCCGTTCCTCATCCTACTATTGATAATCGAAACATTGTAGACGATATCAGCTTTTCTGTAAGAAAAGGTGAAATCCTTGGAATTGGCGGCCTGGTTGGAGCTGGACGAAGTGAAGCGCTGGGTGCAATTTTCGGCGAGCTGGTACAGGGCGTTCATAAAGAAGTAAAGATCAATGGAAAAGAAGTGACCATCAACAGTCCGAAAGATGCCATCAAAGCAGGAATCGGTTTTGTAACGGAGGAAAGAAAGCGTACCGGATTTATTCAGACCATGAATATTCTTCACAATCTCAGTCTGATTTCCCTGTATGATCTTCCGAAGAAGCATTTTATTGACCGCAAAGTAGAAAATGAAAAAGCAAAAGCTATTTTTGACAGAATGCGGGTAAAAGCCCCTTCTATGAATACCATGGTTGTGAATCTTTCCGGTGGTAACCAGCAAAAGGTAGTACTTGGAAAATGGCTGATGAAGAATCCACAGATTCTTTTTATTGATGAGCCGACCAAAGGTATTGATGTCGGAGCCAAAGCTGAGTTCTATAAAATGATGGATGAACTGGCTACTGCAGGTGTATCTATTGTTATGGTTTCTTCCGATATGCCGGAGCTGATGTCCATGAGTGACAGAATACTTGTACTTAGCAATGGAAAAATCACCGGTGAGTTCAGTCACGAGGAAGCTGCACAGGCAACAATCATGAAAGCGGCAATTGCGAATCAGTAAAAAGAGATGAGGGAAAAACATGGAAAAACAGGTTTTTAATCCATATTTGCCCAGCTATGAGTATGTACCGGACGGAGAACCTCATGTCTTTGGCAGCAGAGTGTATGTCTATGGAAGCCATGACCGTTTCAACGGAAAGGCTTTCTGCGTAAGAAACTATGTGTGCTGGTCCGCACCGGTGGATGACCTCACTGACTGGAGGTTTGAAGGGGAAATCTACCGGAAGGATCAGGACAGATATTTACCGGATGCAAAAGAACGCAGGCTTTTTGCCCCGGATGTGCAAAAAGGATCGGATGGACGGTATTATCTGTATTACGCCTTTGATTTTTCCGGGGTAATCGGAGTAGCTGTCTGCGATACACCGGCTGGAAAATATGAGTATTATGGAAATGTTCATTATGAAGATGGAACTGTGCTTGGAACCTGGGAGGACGATTATTTTCAGTATGATCCGGGAGTTCTGGTGGATACAGATGGAAAGGTTTATCTGTACACCGGCTTCCGGCCGGAAGGAGAGATGGCGAAGCGTTTTTCCTTTGCAAGACCTACTGCTCCGGGAGGAATGGTGACAGTTCTGGATGAAGATATGGTGACGGTGAAAATAGGGCCGAATGTGTTTATTCCAGCCGGTGAGGAAGCTGTTGGAACAGATTTTGAAGGACACGGATTCTTTGAAGCGGCATCTATCCGTAAAGTAGGGGAAACATATTATCTTTTGTATTCTTCGGAAAACGGACATGAGTTGTGTTACGCCACATCTGCAAGTCCATGCGGTGGATTTCGGTACAGAGGTGTGATAATTTCAAATGGGGATATTGGAATTGATGGAAGAACTGAGCCATTAAATTACACAGGCACCAATCATGGAGGTATTGAAAAAATCGGTGATCAGTGGTATGTTTTTTACCATAGACAGACCAATGGAAATCCCTATTCCAGGCAGGGCTGCGCAGAGAGAATCCAGATGCTTGAAGATGGAAGTATTCCCCAGGTGGAGATTACTTCCTGCGGCTTAAATGGCGGTCCGCTTAAAGGCAGAGGCAGCTATAATGCAGGAATTGCATGCAATCTAATGAGCAAAAATGGAGCAGTCCCTTATGTGGCCAATACCCAGGTTTCCCAGGAACATCCCTATATCACACAGGATGGGGAAGAGGGAAAAGAACAGTATATTACCAACATGCAGGATGGTGCACAGGCTGGATACAAGTATTTTAAGATGAAAAAGTTAAGTCAGATCGGAGTGGAAACCCGGGGAAAAGGAGCAGGAAAAATTCTGGTGAAAACAGAAATGGATGGAAATCCTGTAGCTGAGGTTGCCCATACTCCGGGAAGTGACTGGACGACCTGTTATAAGGATGTACAGATTCCGGATGGAACTACCGGGCTGTGGTTTGTTTATCAGGGAGATGGTTCCATTGAATTTAAAAGTTTTGAGTTGATCTGAAGAATGTAAAAGCGGACAGAGCACGATTAAAGTGGCAGATGTCCGCTTTTAAAATATATATCCGTTAAAAGAAGTACATAGTCAGGAGGATGTTATTATGTTAAGAAAAAGACCGCTTACATTTCCAACCGATAAATCAATTCGTGTGATCGCGGACACAGACTGCAACTGTGAATGTGACGACCAGTTTTGCATTGCCCACATGCTGATGACACCAAGATTTGACATGCGTGGAATAATTGCAGAGCATTATGCGGAGCCGGATTCGGAGCAGAAAAGCTACGAGGAAATCAAACGTGTTATGAGCCTGATGGATGTGGAAGATTCCGGCATCAAGGTTCTTCATGGTGCGAAACATGCAATGGTGGATATTCACACTCCCGTAGACAGTGAGGGTGCCCGTTTTATTGTAGAAGAAGCGATGAAAGACGATCCCAGACCACTGTTTATCTGCGGACAGGCAGCCTGCACCAATATTGCCTCTGCATACCTTATGGAACCCCGGATTGCCCGGAGGGTCGTAGTGATTTGGATTGGTGGAAGACCATACCCACAGGGTGGCTTTGAGTTTAATCAGAATAATGATCTGAATGCAGTAAGAGTGCTTTTCCAGTCTGATCTGGAACTGTGGCAGGTGCCGTTCAATGTTTATACCGCAATGAAAATCAGCTTTTTTGAAATGCTGAATCATGTTTATCCATGTGGAAAAATCGGTGAATATCTGGTGAAGCATACTATGGAAGTAAGCGGCGGTATTTCGGAAAATGTGATCGGAAGCAGGGGCAGTGATATGTCAAAGGGCGCTGCAATCACCTCTTTTGGCGGAGAATTATGGTCGCTTGGAGATTCTGTGTGCGTTGGACTTATGATGAACAATACTCTGGGAAAGTTCCATATGGAAAAGGCACCAGATGAATTGGATAATCGTGGATTTTATGAATGGTCAGGACGAAAAGGAAGAGAAATACGTGTTTATGACACGATTGATAACAGATTTATAATTCAGGATATGTTTGAAAAGTTCCAGTTCTATTTTGGAAAAAACGAAATGAAATAGTGCCGGTTTTTGAAATAATAAATTTATACATTTTCTTAAGAAAATTGCATTGCAACCCCCATGTTTTCTGCGTATTATGGTAGTAGAAAGCATGGGGGTTTTTGCTCAAAAAGGTTTATATTGAAACGAACATAGCGCAGCTAAAAAAGGAGAAAGGATTACGAAAAATGAAATTAAATTATGCAAAAACAATAGAAAAATGGGGTATTTTCGAAGTGGCTGTAAGTGGTCCCAAGGAGGGAAATCCATTTTGTGATCAGTGGATTAAAGGTACTTTTTGTTGTAAAAATGAGAAGAAAACGGTAGATGGTTTTTACGATGGCGATGGTGTTTATAAAGTGAGATTTATGCCGTCTTTTACAGACGAGTATACCTTTGAAATTGAGGCTTCCTTTGATATTAAGGAGGGGGAAGAAGTGCCGGAATATAAGCCTGGAATTGCTGATGGTGGGAAGGCAGCAGAAAAATGTGCTGTCAGAAATATACTGACCGGCAGTTTCACTGTAACTTCTCCTTCTGCGGACAACCATGGTCCGGTTCGTGTTGCAGGTACTTATTATCTTGCTTATGAGGATGGAACACCCTATCACTGCATTGGAACTACCTGTTATGTATGGAATCTGCAGAACGAAGAATTACAGAAACAGACGCTGAAAACTCTGGAAGAAAATGCTTTTAACAAGATCCGTTTCTGTATTTTCCCCAAGCATTATGACTACAATCTTCATGAGCCAATTACCTATCCTTATGAGGGAACACCCTGCGACAGCTCTGTGTTAAATGAGAATAATTTCGCAGAATACAATGGCTGTGCACTTGGCAATGACTGGGACTTTACCAGATTCAATCCGGCCCATTTCCAGCATATTGAAAAGTGTATTCAGGCACTTATGAATCTGGGAATCGAGGCAGATCTGATTGTTATGCACCCATATGACAGATGGGGCTTTTCCATGATGAGAGCAGAGGATGATGACCGCTACTGGAAGTATGTGCTGGCACGTTTTTCCGCATACCGAAATGTGTGGTGGTCCCTGGCTAATGAGTATGATCTGATGCATGAGAAGACTCTTTCTGACTGGGAAAGATATGCCAGTATTATCTGCGAAAAGGATCCTTACAATCATCTCAGATCCATCCATAACTGCAAGGCGTACTATGATTATAACCTGCCCTGGGTAACTCACTGCAGTATCCAGAGAACGGAGACCTATCGTTCTTCCGAACTGGTAAATGAGTGGCGCGAGAAATATCATAAGCCTGTAATTCTGGACGAAATCTGCTATGAGGGCAACATCCAGTTTGGCTGGGGAAATATCAGCGGTGAGGAAATGACAAGAAGATTCTGGGAGGCATTCTGCCGTGGTGGATACCCGGGACACGGTGAAACCTACCTCAGTCCGGATCGTATTCTCTGGTGGTCTCATGGCGGCGTTCTTCATGGAACCTCACCGGAGCGTATCAGATTTCTTGCAAAAATCATGGAAGAAACACCCGGACTTGGCGTGGAACCTATGCCCTGCAAATGGGATGAGGTTGCCTGCCGTGCTGCCGGTTTCCCGGCAAGGAAAGATTATTTTATTTACTATTATTCTTTTATGCGACCGGGCTTCCGGGATTTTTACTTTGATGATACTACAGAGTATCAGGTGGAAATTATCGATACCTGGAAAATGACCATTACAGATGGTGGAATTCATAAAGGAAAGTTCCGAGTGAAGCTGCCGGGAAAAGAGTATATGGCAGTGCGCCTGCGGGTAGTGAAATAATAACCATATTCATACAAAAAGCTCAGTTGTGTATGCAGCTGGGCTTTTTGAGCATAAAATTCTTGAATCGTTTTTCTGAATTTGTTATGATTCATATTAGAATTTATGAGAAATAAACAGAAATATTTTTAAACAGGGGAGGAGATTTTTTGGAAGAAACAAACATCAGTCAGGAGCAAAATCCATTGGGAACGGCTCCGGTAGGTGGTTTGATCGGGAAATTTGCAATTCCGGCAATTATCAGCATGCTGGTCAGTGCTTTGTACAATATTGTGGACCAGATTTTCATTGGTCAGGGCGTTGGAATGCTGGGAAATGCGGCTACAAATGTTGCATTTCCTGTAACAACTATTGCAACGGCGTTAGCACTGCTTCTGGGAATTGGTGGTGCGTCTAACTATAACCTGGAAATGGGCGCCGGAAGAGAGAAGAAGGCAAGCTCCATAGCCGGAACAGCGCTTTCCACACTGGTGATCACAGGTGTGATTCTGGCAGTGGCAGTACTTCTGTTTTTGCGTCCGCTTCTAAGCTTATTTGGTGCAACGACAGACGTTATGCCCTATGCGGTGGATTATCTTGGGATCACAGCTGTGGGACTTCCTTTTTATGCATTATCCATTGGAGGAAATCATATTGTCCGCGCAGACAGAAGCCCCACATATTCTATGACCTGTGTTCTTACAGGTGCCATCATTAACACAATTCTGGATCCCCTTTTCATCTTTGGGTTTGGTTGGGGAATCAAGGGTGCTGCCTGGGCAACAGTGATCGGACAGGTTATTTCCGGAATTTTGGTGGTTATTTATTTTGGAAAATTTCGTAAAATGTATCTGGAGATGAGCATGTTGAAGCCTTCTTCAGAGTGCCTGAAAGCCATTGTTTCGCTCGGAATGGCGTCCTGTATTAATCAGATCGCTATGGCAATTGTTCAGATTGTACTAAACAATATTTTACGTTATTACGGCGGTTTATCTGTTTATGGAAGTGATATTCCAATCGCCTGTGTAGGAGTTATTTCAAAAGTAAACCAGGTGTTTATGGCGATTTGTATTGGAATTTCACAGGGCTGTCAGCCAATCTGGGGCTTTAATTATGGAGCAAAAAAATACGACAGGGTAAGGCTGGCATACCGTCATTCTGTGATTTCATGTACTGCGGTTGCAACTGTATTTTTCCTTTGTTTCCAGTTGTTTCCCCACCAGATTGTAAGCATTTTTGGAACCGGAAGTGACCTTTATTTCCAGTTTGCAGAACGCTATCTGAAGATTTTTATGTTTATGACATTTGCAAATGGGATTCAGCCAATGTCCTCAGGATTTTTTACATCTATTGGAAAGGCAAAGCTTGGAATCGTCATGTCCCTGACCAGGCAGGTGCTGTTTCTTTTGCCGTTGATCATTGTTTTCTCATTGATAATGGGAATTGACGGAGTTATGTATGCAGGACCGATCGCAGATGCAGCTGCATTTGCACTGGCAATATTGTTCGCAGGAAGAGAGCTTGGAGCTATGAAGGAATAAAGGTGTTTTACAATGAAAGTCCCGGATAGCAGCCATGAATGGGCCATGTTTGTATGAGCAAATTCATGGCTCATCTATAGCTGTCGTCCGGGTTGGAGCGTGTTTAAAAAATCATTTCCGTAAGCTGCACGCTCCACTTTTGGGGATATTTTACCCGATTAATTGCTCAAATTTTGCCATTTCCATGGGCTTATAATAATAATAGCCCTGTAGTTCATCGCATCCCTCAACTACCAGGAAGTCTACCATTTCTTTGGTTTTTACCCCTTCACATACAATAAACTTATTAGTCCTTTTCAGCAGATGAAAAATCTCCTGCAGCACGATTTTTCCATTCTCTGTGAGCCTATCTGAAAGGAATTTCTTGTCGATTTTTACCTCGTCAAACAGGATATCCTTTAATGTATTTAAGGAAGAATATCCAGAGCCGAAATCATCCATAGAGATTCGAATGTTTTTTTCATGGAAGAAGCGGATCATGTGATTAACCGCTTCAATATTATGAATATAAGTAGATTCCGTAATTTCAAAAACTAAATATTGAGAGGGAATTTCATATTTCTGGATTAAATGCGAAACCTTTTCTGTGAATGTGTGGATTTTTCGAAAATGAACCGGAGATACATTCAGGGACAGAGACAACAGCTTAAGCCCTTTTTTCCGTCTGTCTGTCAGCCACTGAAATGCTGTTTCATAAACATAATAATCCAGAGATTCAATCTCCCCGGTTTCTTCCAAAATAGGAAGAAAACTGTCTGGAAACCACAGGTCTCCATTTGCTCTCTTCCAACGGACAAGTACTTCTGCACTGGCAATTTTCTGCTCCCTTCCGCTGATTTTTGGTTGGAAATAAATCTGAAATTCTTTCTTCCCAAGTGCTTCCTTAAAAGAGTGAATAGTGTCTGCACGTTTCTGTTCAGCAAGAGCAATTTCTCTTGTATATTCGCACACACCGCAAAGCTTATCCTTTGCCTTTATGCGGACGATATTGGAGTGCGAAATAATTTCTTCGCCTGGAATTTTCGTGTTTTCCAGATAATAAATACCAGTGTTCAGGGAAAGATAATTAACAGGATAAGCAGACAGAACTTCTTTTGTAGTCTGCTTGTTAGACTCAATAATTTGTTTTTTAACAGCTGTATGCTCCGCTCCGGTAATGTCAATAACAGCTACAAAGATATCTGAATGATACCTGTTTACAAACAAGGTTTGTGGAAAAAGTTCCATCTTTTTCGTATATGGTAAATAACTGGTCCTCCCCAAAAAGATATGCCAGCCCAAAGGCTGGCATGGAGCTTTACCTTGATTTAGTTTTTCGACAGTGATCCGGCAGTTCTTCAGACCA
>NZ_JBQKLL010000028.1:0-44694 GCF_052116245.1 Blautia sp. Sow4_E7 | reverse complement strand
TGGAACACAGCCAGATTTTTGTTGATTTTGAAAAAAATAAAAAGAAAAGAAGTTTTAAAAGAAAAATGGTGCTGGGCATAACACCCAACACCAAGTTTGTCTACAGTCTGAGGTGACCTCCACAGGTCACCTTTTTATACCACTTTATGCTCCATCCATTTCCCACTCTTAAGCCGCAGACTGAACACAATGGCACGGACTGTCCAGTCGGTGAACATTCCGATCCAGACGGCCATGGGACCCATGCCGCAGACGCGGATTAGGTAGACGCACAGACAGAAACGGAACACCCACATGGTGGTGCAGGAAGTGATCATGGAAAATTTTACATCTCCGGCGGCGCGCATGCCGTAGGCTGGAATAAAGGCGAACATCCAGACAATAGGCTTCACAATGGTGATCCAGAACATCATATCCAGACACATGCTGGCACTTTCAGCTTCCATCCCGCCGATCATGGTGATCGGTCTTGCAAGGGCATACACCACTGCACAGCAGGCGATCAAAAAGACCTCGGAAAAGATCATCAGCTTCTTCATATAATAAACGGCCTCGTCTTTTCTTCCCGCTCCAAGGCTCTGTCCAACTACCGTCATAAGTCCGATTCCTACACCGATGACAGCTGTTCCATTTAACATTTCCAGCATATTGGTCATAGCCTGGGCTGCAATCGCAGTAGTGCCCAGTGTGGAAACCGTAGACTGGATTGCCAGCTTTCCAAGCTGGAACATGCTGTTCTCCACTCCCGAAGGAATCCCAAGTGCCAGGATCCGTTTTATCATTTTTCCATCCGGACGGATTTTCAGATAATCTCGCACTACGATCGGCTGTCTGTCCTTACGCAGCTGATACAGCACCACAACTGCACAGAAAATTCTGGACACCAGTGTAGAAATTGCAGCTCCGGCAACTCCCATATGAAATACCCAGATCAAAATTCCATTTCCCACAATATTCATCACATTAGAGATAATGGAAATCACCATTGGTCCCCTGGTATTCTCCTGAGCCCGGAAAATGGAGGCGCCGGCGTCATAAAGAGCGATAAACGGGTAAGACAATACGGTGTAAAAGAAATACACCATGGAATTATCCATAACATCTGCGTCCACTTTTCCGAAAATAAAGCTAAGCAGTGGTGCCCGGAAAACAAGCCCGATAGCCACAATACAGACAGAAATGGCAGTTATGATAAAAAGGGCCTGTCTGGCGGATTTATTTGCCATTTCGTGGTTCTTCTGCCCCAGATACTGGGTACAGATAATGGTGCCTCCTGCCGCCAGTGCAGAAAAGGCCTGAATGATCAGCACATTGATGGAGTCCACAAGAGAGACTGCGGAAATGGCGGCAGAGCCTACATTGCTGACCATCATGGTATCCACCGTACCCATCAGTGCATTTAAAAGCTGCTCCATAATGATCGGCACCAGAAGAGCCCGGAGCATTTTGTTTGTAAAAAGGTGTTGCTGTTGTTCCATATGTTTCCTCTTTTTCCCTAAGTATAAAATATGTATCCCTCATAAAAACAGAGTAACTACTTCCATGGGGATATCTTCTGTGCTATTATACACCTTAAGCGAAAAAAATGCAGTATTTAATTATGCACAATTATTATTCAGGAGGATCACTTTGGATAGAATTCTTACTTACACCGTACAGCCAGAACAGGAAGGAATGCAGCTTCTTGATTTTCTTAGAAGCAAAGGCTTTTCCAGGGGGATTCTGTCTTCTATGAAGCCGGATAAAAGTGCCATCCAGCTAAATGGAGCGCGAGGCTTCGGAAAATCAGTTCTTCGGGCCGGGGATTTTCTTTGCATTCATATTCCTGAAACAGACAGCAGCGAAAATATTCTTCCTGTAAAAATGGACCTTTCCATTCTTTATGAGGATGAAGACATTCTGGTGATCAATAAAAAGGCGGACATGCCAGTTCATCCATCCATTGGAAATTATGATAATACCCTGGCAAATGGCATTGCCTGGTATTTTAAAGAAAAAGGACAAGCTTTTGTCTACCGATGCATCAACCGCCTGGACAGAGACACCACAGGAGCCCTGATCCTGGCGAAAAATCCCTACAGTGCAGCAGTTCTCTCCGCACAGATGAAACAGCGCCAGATCCGGCGGACTTACCTGGCCATCGTACAGGGGATCACGCCAGAACTGGGAACGATTACTGCACCTATTGGCAGAGTGGAAGATTCTACTATTGAAAGACAGGTTGATTTCATAAATGGGGAACGTGCGGTCACCCATTATGAGCGGTTAGCAGCTTATTGTTCCCTGGATGGGCAGACATTTTCCCAGATATCTATGACAGACAGCCAGGAAACTTCCGTTTCTCAGGCGGTGACCTACTCTCTCATCGCACTTCATCTGGAAACCGGACGCACCCATCAGATCCGTGTGCACATGAAGCACATCGGGCATCCGCTGCCTGGAGACTTTCTATACAATCCGGATTACCGGATCATCCATAGACAGCCTTTGCATTCCTTCCAGCTGGAATTTGCCCACCCGGTCACAGGAGAAAATATGTGCATTACCGCCCCTGTTCCCAGGGATTTTGCAAACGCGTTTCATCATCTCTAACATAAGAAACAAGCTTTGCAAGTTTTCAGTGTTTTCCCAGCAGCCGTCAGAATCTCATGCAGACACGTGCTTTCGCTCGTTATCGCGGCAGTCACCAAGTTCCCGTGCAAGCACGGACTTTAGCTTGTTGCTCGCGTAAACGACACAAAACAGGCCAGAATCTTGCACCTGCAAAGTTCTGACCTGCATTTTTATCCCCTATATAAAATAAAACTTAAGCATCCTTTCGGTTCTTCTCATAAATAACCAGCAGACCCTTTAACAGAAGATCCTCATCCAGAATGATCTCTCTTTTACAATGAGGAACCACCTTTCGTGCCAGACCGCCAGTAGCAACCACCGTGATCTTCTGTCCAAGTTCCTCCTCGATCCGGTCGATGCTGCCATCAAGAGCTGCCGCGTTGCTGTAGATCACACCGCTCTTCATACACTCGATGGTGTTTTTCCCAATGATGCGCTTTGGTGCATCGATGCTGATACCGCTAAGCTGGGATGCGTGAGCTGTGAGGGCATCCAGGGACACTCCCATTCCGGGAAAAATCATGCCTCCCACATAATGCTTTTTCTCATCCACAACGCTTATGGTAGTGGCAGTTCCCATGTCGATCAGGGCCAAAGGCACCGGATACTCTGCGATTCCCGCCACTGCATTTGCCACCTGGTCAGCACCTAACTGTCCAGGATTGTCCATCATAATGTTCAGACCGGTCTTTACACCAGGTCCCAGAACCATAGGCTCTTTTTTCAGGACCTTCTCTGCTGCAAGCTTCACTGCATTGGTGATCTGGGGTACTACGGAAGAAATGATACAGCCATCGATCTCTGTTCGCTTCACATGGTAAATGTCCACAACTGTTTTCAAGTCAACTGCATATTCCAGTTCTGTTTTGGTACGGACAGTGGAAAGTCTCTCGATGAAATAGGTTTTTTCCCGGTCGATACATCCCACTACAATGTTAGTATTTCCAATATCAATTGCTAAAATCATATTTTTCCTCCATAGCTTTCTATCATCTGTCAAACAAACTCCAGCCCCGTAAGCATTGCCGTTCACCGTAACATTCTTCCCAGAATGTTATCTGTAAACAGAGACTTACAAAACCGGTTTATATTCAAATTCTCTTAAACCTCTGCTGCCTTAACCGCTTTGTCTGCGTTCTTCTCTGCTCCCGGAAGCAGTCTTGCCTTATAAAGTGCTGCGCCTACTGCACCTGTGATCACAGTAGCAGAAAGCATTTCACACACTGCGTTGATTCCTACAAATGTACAGATAAACAGGATCACATTTTTTCCGCCCATCAGTCCCTGTACATACTCGGTGTTTCCAAAAAGACCAACTAACAGAGTCATGAAGAACAGAGTATTTAAAAATGCGGAGCAGAAACCTGTTACAGCACAGGAAAGGTAAATATTTTTAGATTTCTTGCGGACACCCTGGAAAATATAGCCAAGCAGAAGTCCGTCAACCAGTCTTGGGATAAATCTCTGAATAAATGCAAAAAATGGATTGATTCCGAATAAAGTAGCCCCCATAATGCTGGTACCGCCGATACCGATACACTGTCCAAAGCTGGTAAGTCCGAATACGGCTCCGGCAATGGCTCCGCCTACAGGTCCCATTGTAATTGCACTGATGGCAACCGGAATAATGTTAAAGGTGATGGCAAGAGGCCCGATATTCAGGTAGCCAAGAGGTGTGTAAGCCATAAGAAGCAAAATTGCGATCATAAGGCCAAGTAACGTGATTTGAGATGTTGTAAATTTTTTGTTCATATTGTCCTCCTTGTTATCGTTCCCTATATTAGAGCGTTTATATGCTCAGGGATACAATACGGTATGGAACAGCGGGCATGATCATTTTTATTTACCCGCCACTCTGAAAATAGCGTGTTACTATCTACATTTTATAAAATATAGCCTGCAGACCATAACACAAGTATCACTGCCGATTGCTTCGCACAATAAAAATTATATGCGATTTCGCTCCAGCAGTACTTTATCCAGGATCTTAGCGGCTGCGTCCTCCTTACTCATAAGCGGGAGTGATACTTCCTCATCCTGTGTAATCAGAGTCAGAACATTGGTGTCCCCCTGGAATCCGGCGCCTGCCATCTTTACATTGTTGGCCGCTACCATGTCCAGATTTTTCTTCGTAAATTTGACTCTGGAATTACCGATCATATTCTGTGTTTCCATGGAAAAACCACACAGAAACTGTCCATCTGGTTTGTGCTCCCCAAGATATTTCAGAATATCATCTGTTCTCTCAAGGGCAATGGACATGTCATCGTCTTTCTTTTTGATCTTCTCAGCGCTCACATTGGCAGGACGATAATCTGCCACTGCTGCTGCTTTGATAATAATATCCTGTTCCTGGCTGGCAGAGGTTACGGCTTCATACATATCTCTGGCAGTCACTACAGGAACCACCTTCACAAATGGCGGCGGTGTAAGCGCAGTACGTCCACTTACCAGTGTGACATCTGCTCCACGGAGCATGGCCATCTTTGCAATGGCATAGCCCATTTTGCCGGAAGAATGGTTTGTAATATAACGGACAGGATCGATTGCTTCCTGGGTAGGACCTGCGGTAACCAGCACCTTCAAGCCCTTCATATCCTTCTCACAGGCGCACTCTCTTAAAATGTAATTTAAAAGAGTTTCCGGCTCCGGCATTTTGCCAGCTCCGGTGTCGCCGCATGCAAGGTAACCCACAGCGGGATCGATCACTTCATACCCATAATGTTCCAGGGTCTTCAGATTATCCTGGACAATTGGGTTCTCAAACATATTGGTATTCATAGCCGGAGAGATAAACTTCTTGCATTTACATGCCATAATGGTGGTGGTAAGCATATCATCTGCAATTCCGTGAGCCAGCTTACCGATCACATTGGCACTGGCCGGTGCGATCATCACCACATCTGCTTTCTTTGCAATGGACACGTGCTCCACCTGGAACTGAAAATTCCGGTCAAAGGTATCCACAAGGCATTTATTCCCGGTCAGGGTTTCAAAAGTAATGGGATTAATAAAATTAGTAGCGTTTCTGGTCATCAGCACATGAACATCTGCGTGCTGTTTCTTCAGCGCACTTGCAAGATATGCGATCTTATATGCAGCAATACTTCCTGTGACTCCCAGAAGAACGGTCTTTCCCTCTAACATTATTTTCCCTCATCTCTCTTTGAAATCTTTCGGATAAAATCTGCCATTGGTTTCGCAGCGCTTATCCGTACCGCTTATTATAAAGCAAAAAGATACTGGAATGCAATGTCTTTTTTATATGTTTAACTTTTCATACAAAGTTTGCTATAATAGCGTTAGATTTTATTTACGAAAAAGAAAGGAAAATTATGAACTATCAGATCACACAGTGGTGCGCCCACTTTATCACAGAACATGTAAAAGAAGGGGATCTTTGCATTGACGCTACCATGGGAAACGGAAATGATACCCTGCTTCTCACCCGCCTTTGCGGGGAAAAAGGGCATGTCCTTGCTTTTGACATTCAGGAAATGGCACTTGCCCACACGAAAGAACGCCTGGAAAAAGAACATGCACCCCACAACTATGAGCTGTTTCTGGATTCCCATGTAAATATGGGAAATTACGCAGAGCCCATGAGTGTAAGCTGCATTGTATTTAACTTTGGTTATCTGCCTGGTGGGGATCACAAGCTTGCCACCAGGTCTGAATCCAGCATTCAGGCACTTACCGCATCTCTTTCCCTTTTGAAAAAAGGCGGGATCCTGATGCTGTGCATTTACAGCGGAGGGGATTCCGGGTTCCAGGAGCGGGATGCCTTACTTGCGTGGCTGAAGGAACTGGACCCTAAAAAATATCTGGTTATCAGAACCGAATACTATAACCGCCCGAATAACCCGCCTATGCCGGTACTTGTAGTCAAACTGTAATTATATACAAATTTTTCTCTTGCTTATTTTCTCGTTATTGTTTGCTCCGTCCACACATAATAGCTGACAAATTATTATCAACAACCTACAGTTTCCTATCTATGTACTTACACAAAAATACCCCTAAGACAGACCATAATTATTTTTATCTGTCCAAGGGGTATTAAATTTCTTCCGTATTCTTAAACGATACTTTATCAGTCAATGATCGTAACGCTTGTCATCACTGGCTGCTGGTCTGCAGAAATGGTTCCATTGTTGTCAGTAGGCTTCGCATCCTTGCAGATCTGGTCTACAATATCCATGCCCTCGGTCACATGTCCGAAAGCTGCGTACTGTCCATCCAGATAGGTGCTGTCAGACTGTACGATGAAGAACTGGGAGCTTGCGCTGTCCGGATCTGAGGATCTCGCCATGGAGATAACGCCTCTCTCATGGGAAATGTTATTCTCCACACCATTCTCAGAGAACTCACCCTTAATAGTCTCATCAGAGCCGCCTCTTCCAGTCCCTTCCGGATCTCCGCCCTGGATCATAAAGCCATCAATGATCCGGTGGAAGGTAAGTCCATCATAGAAATGCTCCTGTGCCAGTTTTACAAAATTGGTCACACTGATGGGAGCGGTATCAGCGTCCAGCTCTACCTTAATGGTACCGTAATCCTGCACCTCGATCTCAGCATGGTGAAGTCCGGTAAGAGGCTGTGAAGTATCCAAAACTGCGTCTGCGTATACACTTTCACTGTCCCCGGAGCCGTCTGTAAATCCGGAAACCTCCTCGTCTGTTCCATCTGTCTCATCTGTACTTTCGTCTTTTGTATCTTCTGTCCCTGTATTCTCTTCTGCGTCCGTCTTGGTATCTCCAGTCTCTGTGCTGGTGCTTTCCTCTTTCGTATCATCTGAGCCACAGCCTGCAAGCATTCCCACAGAAAGGGTTGCCACCATCAGCATTGCCAGAATTTTTCTTTTCTTCATAATGTCATGCCTCCAATTTAAAAAGCTTTTATAATATGAAAATAGCGCCAGGCAATTCCTGACGCCATCTTTTTCCATTATAACGAAATTCACACAAAAAACAATTGTTTTCACAGATTGTTCAATTTCTTTTTCTCTTTCTTTGTCTCCGCCACATGCCGGATTGCTGCCACCGGATGGTGAAACAGCATTCTGGGACCGGAAAAACGCATAACTTCCCGGATCTTTTCCCGCATTTCCGGCTTATAGCAGTGCACTTTACAGTTGGAGCAAAAGGTTTTCGTCTCCATGAAAGGGCATTTCTCGCTGCGCATTCTGGCATATGCATCAAGGGCTGCACATTCCTTACAAAGCCCAGATCTGCTGTGATGCTGTTTTTTACAATACAGGGCGATCATCTGGGAAACCATCTGTTTTTCCCGTTCCCGCTTCTTCTCAATCTTACTGCTCATAGTCCACCTTAAGCTTTTTTCTTAAACATCATCTGTCCAATAGCGTAGCACACAGCAGCCACAACCATACCATTAATAGAGGCCACGCCCCATTTCAGTACATTTGCCACAACAGCGCCAAGTACAACACCTGCAACAGAGAACCAGTTTACAGTTTTTAACTGAGGCTTCTCTATTTCGTACTCTTTCTTGTTCATAAAGTAATCAATTACTACGATAATGCCAACTGGCGGAAGGGTACAGTTAAGAATGTTCAGCCAGTCACAGAAGTTATAATAAAGCCATACAGACGCCACGGTTCCGATCACACCGGAGATCAGTACCATCGGTTTCTTTTTCTGATGGAAAATATTGGCAAGACCAAGTCCAGCTGTATACAGGGCGTTGTCGTTGGTTGTCCAGATATTCAGTCCAAGCACCAGAACAGCCAGGTAAAACAGGTTCAGACGGATCATAACTTCGAAAATATCGTTTCCGCCTACGAAAATGGAGGATACCGCACCGAAGAAGAACATCAGGGAGTTTCCAATAAAGAAGGCAACTACAGTTGTAATGGCACCTACTTTCCCATTCTTTGCAAAACGTGCAAAGTTTGGTGTGGCAGTTCCGCCGGATACGAAGGAACCTACTACCAGTCCTGCGCCTCCGATAATGGTCAGGCTTCCACTGGATTTGGCAAACTGGTCGATGATGGTTCCATCTCCCTGATTGACAGCCATGATCATGGCAACGGTTCCAAGAACTGCTACCAGAGGTACTGCAATATAGCTGAAAATGGTCAGGGAATCAATTCCAAAATATGCGGAAGCAGTCATGCACACGCCAGCCAAAATTACCAGTCCCCACATTGCTGCAGCGCTTCCGCCAAGAAGCTCTTTGGATACCGGAATCGCAAACATGGCAAGACCTACCCCAAACCATCCGATCTGGGTAAAACTGATCATAGCAGATGGAAGATAAGATCCCTTTTCACCGAACGCTCTTTTGGCCAGAAGATCCAGGGATAAACCGGTCTTCGCACCTACATAACCCAGAAGGCCTGTGTATGCACCAAGGATCACGCCTCCAAGGATCAGGGATTCCACAAAGCCCCAGAAGTCAAGTCCTTCTGCAAGCTGCTGTCCTACCCACATACTTGCTGAGAAAAATGTAAATCCCAGCATGATCATAAACATAGTAACCAGTCCTTTGCGGCTCTCTGCCGGTACGGCTTTGCCCGCAAAGTCTACGTCTTTTGCCTTTTTCTCTTTTGCCATTTTTTCATCCCCCAATTTTACAGAATATATTTACGCAGTGCAGTTGTGAACTCTTCAATCCTCTGTTCTGCAATTTCCTTCAAGGTTACATTCTCCAGGCAGTCTGCAAAACGCATTTCCATTTCGTAAAGCCATTTCGTCTCCGGGGATTCAATCTCCTGGAAATGGTTGCAGGCCAGCCACTCCTGGTAACTGATCGGAAGACTGTAGCCCAGTTTTTCCTGGATCAGCTGATGCATATCGATCACATCACAGCGCTCTAACATGCCTTTCCAGAAATCCAGAACCTCCTCCACATGCTCATGGATCTCATATCTTCTGGCACCGCCATCGTAAATGATACATTTCTCAAGCAGCGGATTACGCATGGAAAGAGTCTCTCTTCTGAATTCCGGCGCAATAATACCGTCCTTCCAGTAGAAATCCACATCTGGAAGATTGATTCCTGATATGCCCTTATCCTGATAAGTGCTGAAGATTCCCTCGTAATAAACTGTGATAAAGCCTTCAAAATCAGGCCAGTATTCCCGGATCTCTCCGGTCAGCTTCTCCAGAATGTCGATTCCTTTGGTTCCGCCAATGGTGAAGATAATAATATTGCGAAGCTGTGCGTTGTGTGCGCGGTAAAAATCTGTCACATAACAAAGACAATGGATCAGCGTCTCACCGGAAGCGATAATATCCCCGATCATCAGAGTGCTTCCCGGTACCATGGTCAGCTTGCTGTATTTGATCTCAAGTCCTGCGATCTCATCTTCCTTAAAGACACGCTCACTGGATAAAAAGCTGATGTCATGGACACGGATATGCTCTCTGTAGCAGCTCTCCTCCAGAGGATAATTTAATGCGCCTCGAAGAATGGATAAAATATTGGCAGTTGTCACCTTCTTCTGCTCCTTAAAATAGTAGAGCATCTGTGAAGTAGCAGGGATCAGGCAATGATATACCTCATATCCAACCACCTCCGGCGTGTTCATCAGTTTTCTTGTCTCCGCCTCTGATACCACGTAGTATTCGTTCACATAATCTCCGCCTGCCAGCTTGTAACAGTCCACACCCTGCTCAGAAAATTCCCTGACCAGTCTTACATTTTCTTTTTCTTTATCTTGTCACATTGCGCATTGTCTGTTAAAATCAAGAAAGTTAGAAATTATTTTATAGAAAGCGAGGCCTTTTTTATGGAAAAAATCACCAGTTTTACAATAGATCACATCAAGCTGCAGCCAGGTGTTTACGTATCCCGCAAGGATCCGGTTGGGGACAGTGTGATCACCACTTTCGATATCCGTATGACTTCCCCCAACGAGGAACCGGTAATGAATACCGCGGAGCTTCACACTATTGAGCACCTTGCTGCTACCTTTCTTCGCAACCACAAGGAATTCGGTCCGAAAATGATCTACTGGGGACCAATGGGCTGCCGTACCGGCAATTATCTGCTGCTGAATGGGGATTATGAGTCCAAGGACATTGTGCCGCTTATGATCGAGACCTTTGAATTTATCCGTGATTTTGAAGGGGAGGTTCCTGGAGCTTCTCCGAAAGATTGTGGAAACTATCTGGATATGAATCTTGGAATGGCCAAATATCTGGCTAAGAAATTCCTGGATGAAGTGCTGTACGATATCAAACCGGACAGACTGGTTTATCCGGAGTAAGATTAAAAAAATCACCCTCTTGCCATATGGCAGGAGGGATTTTTATTAGCACAAAACTTACATTCCAATAGAGCTTTATAGAGGATCCTAACGAAATTTTCAATTACAAAAAACGCTATGTAAATGTCAAATAATCTCCTTCATTTACACAGCGTTTTCTAATTTTTTATTTCGTTTTCTCAGATTCTGCCCTATCAGCCTGCAACAGACTCATCCGCTGCAGCATCTGTGCTGCCATCTGTGAAGGACTGGTCAGCAGTTCCATCTGTGGCAGTATCTGCTGCCGCACCATCAGCTGCTGTATCCGCAGCTACTGCACTTACATAATCACCAGATACATAAGCGGTCTGGCCTTCATAAGAAACCTCGATCCAGCCATTGTCACAAACACCTGTACTGGTAAGCTGTGTGCCGCTTGCCACGCCAGCAATCCAGGTAGCATCTGCACTTGCATCTGCACGAAGGTTAATATCCGCATTTGCAACATAAGTACCATCCTGCTTGGTAACATTTACGCCGCTTGCAGTCTGTACTACGACAGGCTCCGGTGTAGGAGTTACCTCTGGTGTAGGAGTTACTTCCGGTGTAGGGGTTGGAATCGGTGTAGGGGTTGCCTGTATAACAGTAACGGTTGCTCCTGCGCCTTCCTCAAATCCACATCCTGGAATACAAAGTGCTGCGCCAAGAAGCAAAACGGCTAATGCTGCTTTTTTCATAATATAATTCCTCCTTTACAAAGCACTGGTGCTTTGAATTGATTCATCTTCTCTTAATAAATATTACAAAAACAGACTCATTTCGCGAATCGTTACAATTAATATACAGTATTATTACAAATTATGCAACCCCTAAGTGTGGCTTTGCCTGTGCATTTCCCTACATCTTTGACTGGCGGCAGTCCATACCATCCGTTTTCTCAAGTCTGCTCAGCTTCTGAACAGCAATCTCATATCATATCTTACACCTGCTCAAACACCACCGTCACCTGTCCGCCGCAGATCATGCCAAGGCTGTCCTTGCCGTCTGCAGTTAAGGCATAGTGCTTTACTTCTTTTTCTTTTACTTCTTTGCAGTGATGGATGGCTTCAAACTCTACTTTTCCGCCTCCAATGCTGCCTGTGATATGGCCGGAGGGTTCTACGAACATTTTGCTTCCCACACCTCTTGGCGAGGAACCGGATTTCTCAGCGATGGTGACCATCACACCAGGACGGCCCTCCAGCACTGCTGCCTCTACTTTTTCATCACAATATGCGGAATAATGCTGGTTCTTCACCTTAACGATCTCTGCCATAATACTCACTGCAATCTCCTCTGGGAGCTGACCGCCAAGAGGGATTCCAATGGGGGCATGAACCTCATCCAGCTGTGCCTCTGTGTAGCCCTCCTTCAGAAGATTTTCCCGGGTGACCCGCACTTTGTTTTTGCTGCCGATCATGCCCAGATATTCGTATGGACGGTGAAGAAGCCGGCGAAGGCAGTCTGCATCACCAAGGTGTCCTCTGGTGAGAATTACATAATAGGCATTGTCATAGGGAGCAATGTATTGATCCAAATCCTTAAAATCGCCGTACACCAGCCGGTCTGCTTCCGGGAAACGCTCCTTTGTCACAAAGTCCTCTCTGTCATCCATGATGGTCACATGAAAACCAAGCATTTTCCCAAGATGGGCGGTGGGCTGTGAGACGTGACCGCCGCCAAAGATCACAAGCCGCGGGTTCTTGCGGTAATCTTCTGCAAAAAGGCGGTGGCCGTCCGCCTGGACCACCTTTGTTTCTCTGGTTTCCTTCAAAATATTGAAATATTTATCCCAGACATCCTGGTCTTCCGGATTTCCGGGAATCAGCTGCACATCTGACGCCTGATCAGCGGTTGCACTGCTGTTTTCTTCCCGGATCACGGTCTCTGGTTTCAGGATACACTTTTTCCCCATATATGGACCATCCAGAAAAATTCCGGTTTTCACTCTGCCTTTTTCGTCCAGGATCTGGTAAATTTTATTGTACATGGTACTTCACCTCATTTATAATTGTTTGCATTATTTCATTGCACCTTTTATTCCTATATATTATAATACATTCGGAGGAATTTTCACAATGAAGAAAAAAAGAATTATGGCCAGTTTTCCCATTCGGATTCTGGCAGTCAGTATACCTGGCCTCCT
Organism: Blautia sp. Sow4_E7; assembly: GCF_052116245.1. Classification (NCBI taxonomy): domain Bacteria; kingdom Bacillati; phylum Bacillota; class Clostridia; order Lachnospirales; family Lachnospiraceae; genus Blautia; species Blautia sp. Sow4_E7. Next base: position 31,681 of record NZ_JBQKLL010000028.1, on the reverse strand, counting down.
TGCAGGCCTGTTTTTTAATGCCACGAGAACTATGGGGCTGACCTCCGGGGCATTGAATCTGGTTGTCACAGCCCGCTATGTGCTAAGCCAGCTGATCACCTTCCTGGCACCTGTAATCATCATCGGTCTTATGGCATCCTCGATCATTTCCGTAAAAAAGGATCCCACCCCAGTCACGGCACCGGCCATTCGGATCACCTATTTTTCCATGCTTGGAGCCGCCGCTTTCGCGTCAGTCCTTGGCTACCTGATCATTCCAAGGCTTCCGGTATCCACAGACAGCCTGTCTTTCCGGTTTCTGCCAGATACCTTGTTTGAGCTGCCTTTTCCAGCACCGGTTTCTGCCTTAAGTGCATTGGTACTTGCTATTTTACTTGGTTTTGGTGCCTGCTGGACCAATGCCACACGGACAAAGGAACTTTTACAGGAGCTTCGGGGCATCACCCTTTCCCTGATGTCCAGAATCCTTCTTCCCGTATTGCCGGCTTATATCGGGCTTTCCCTTTGTACGCTGGCTTATCAGGGATATTTTATTAAGTATCTGCCACTTTTGCTTCTGGCTCTCATCATTGTAATCCCGTCTTACGTGATCTGGGTACTTGCTCTGTATCATATTGCAGGCTCTTACGCAGGAGAAAAACCATGGGGAATTATGAAAAATTATATGCCTGTCTGTAAAATGGCTCTGAAAACCCATTCTTCCACAGCGGTAGAAAAATATTCCAGAGAAGCGGCGGACAAATGCAGCCAGCTGGATCCAAAGCTTACGAAAGAAACGGTTCCACTGTTTACCCAGATCCACCACTGTGGTTCCGTCCTTGCGGAAGTATTTTTCGCCATGATGATTTCCCGGATCCTTTACGGTTCTGTTCCTGCACCTGGAACCATGGTGGTCTTTTTCATTCTCCTTGCCACCTGTTCCATTGGTACACCTGGGCTTCCCTGGGGAACGGTCATGGTGTCCCTGGGAACCCTGACCGGGATCCTGAAGTTTGGAGATTCCGGTGTGGCGCTGATGTTCGCTGTTTTTGCACTCCATGATGCCTTTGCAGCAGCCTGCAACATGACCTGCGACGGAGCCGCCGCCCTGTTTCTCACAGGGTATGTGAAGAGACATGATATGAAAATAAAGGACTGAATCCCCTACAACGGCTGCTTTTCAAACATGCACTAACCCTGAAATCTGGTCCATTGGCTGCAAACTTAAAATACCGTGATAACAAAGCGAAATATACTTTCCATTTCGCCGGTTATCACGGCATTTTTGTCTTAAATTTCTTCAACTCATAAACTTACAAATTGATTTTCCCACTACTACACAATGCGCATTATAATTATTTCCCGCAAATAACAGCAGATTAGTCCAACGGCTGTCTGAGCCCTCTTTTTATATAAATTCCCAGTTTGTCCTGAACCAGTTTTCCATCCTCCACAGCAAGATTTCCACGAAGAAATACTTTCTCAATGTCTCCATGGATTTTAAAACCTTCATAAGGATTATTATCTGTGTTATAGGCGTGGGTTTTCGCAGAAAGCACATTCTCTTTTTCCGGATCAAACACTACAATATCCGCGTCACTGCCTTCGGCGATCACTCCCTTGTCTGGATATACCCCATATAACTTCGCCGGATTTTCACACAGCAGCTGGCACATTTTCTCTACTGTAATTTTTCCAGTGCACACGCCGTAGGTATAGAGAAGAGTTCCCCTTGTCTGAACGCCCGGCAGACCGCCTGGGATTTTGGTGAAATCTTCTTTTCCCATTGCTTTCTGGGCGAGAGTAAAGCTGCACTGGTCTGTAGCTACTGTCTGAATCTCTCCGTTTGCCAGAGCTTTCCACAGGCAGTCCTGGTCCTCTTTCTTGCGGATTGGCGGGGCGCACACATACCTGGCTCCTTCAAAATCCGGTTTGGAATAAACACTGTCGTCCAGAAGCAGATACTGCGGGCAGGTCTCTGCAAATACCGTCTGTCCATTTTCCCGGGCGCGGATGATCTCTTCGTAGGCCTTGCGGTTGGTAAGGTGAACTACCATAACCGGAGCCCCAGCTTCCTTCGCGATCACCAGGAGACGGTGTACCGCTTCTGCTTCCATGGTGTCAGGACGAACAAGCGGGTGATTTTCCGGACCAAGTCTGCTCTGGGATTTCGCCTCCTGGATCAAGGCATCAATCACACCTGCATTTTCACAATGGACACCTGCGAAACAGCCTTTTTCATTCAGCGCCTTTATGATCTTGTAAAGATCCTCGTCGTCCACGATCATAGCCGGATAGGTCATGTACAGCTTAAAGCTGGTGATTCCCTCGTCGATCATGTCCTGGATCTCTTTCTTGGTCTCTTCGTTCCACTCTACAATGGACATATGGAAGGAATAATCACAGGAGCATTTTCCGTCAGCTTTCTTGTGCCATTTCTGAAGGCCCTCTTTCAATGTATGTCCACCCTTGTCCTGTGAGGCAAAATCAATGACCAAAGTGGTTCCTCCCAGGATCGCAGCTCTGGTTCCTGTCTCGAAATCGTCTGCTGTCACAGTACCTGCAACTTCCAGGTCAAAATGGGTGTGCCCGTCAATAAATCCCGGGAAAAGAAGCTTGCCGGATACGTCCAGCACCTTGGCATCTGGCTGGGAAAGGTTCTCTCCCACTTTCACGATCTTCTCTCCTTCCACCAGCACATCTAGCTTCTTCGCAGCAGTACCGGAGACAACGGTTCCATTTTTCAAAAGATATTTCATCATGTATATCCCCCTTTCACATTTCTGTGGCGCTTCCCTTTGCATCAGCCATCAATAGCTTTTTCTGGAATCACCTGTGCAAAATAACTAATTTTGTTCACTCCAACCTTTATTTTAATGTAAATATAACACATGTATTTCCCTTCTTCAATAAAAGAAGTACGAATTTTTTTCAGCATTCAATAATTTTTTTGTAAATTTGTCTTTTTATTTTTTTTCGGACATGTTATTATAAAAGAAACAAGTCATTCGTTAGTATCTGCAATATACGAATACAGGTTACTGTTCACTACGTTCACAGCAACCCGCTTCGCGATGCACAGAAATCATGCCTTGCATGATTTCGCGCCTACATTCTCGGGTTTTCTGTGAACTCTGTTCACAAAAAACACCTCGCGGAATGCTCCCAGTGAACAGTAACAAACACAGACAGGATGCCCGAAGTACCTGCGGAGATTTCAGGCATCGACCCATAGCAGGATTTTCCTGCTCACAAAATCAAAAATCAAATCCAAAACAGGAGGGAACATATATGGGAAGATTAACTGTCTTAGAGCAGATTGCACAGGATATCGCAGCAGAATTTGGAACAGACTGCGAAGTCGTAATCCATGATCTGAAAACAAAAGAACCAGAGCATTCCATTATTTATATTGTAAATGGCCATGTAACCGGACGAAATGTGGGGGATGGTCCATCTGACGCAGTTTTCGATGGAATCCGCCAGAAGGGACGGGGAAATGACTGTGCTCCAGCTGACCACAATGGTTATCTGATGAAAACCGCTGACGGCAAGATTCTGAAATGCAGCACTTCATATATAAAGGACGATGACGGCAGCCTTCACTATGTATTTGGAATCAACTATGACATCACCAAGCTGACTTTGATCAACAGTGCCCTTGATGATCTGATCACACCGAAGAATAAAGAGGAGAAACCGAAGCAGATCACCCACAGTGTCAATGACCTTCTGGATCGTCTGATCGAGGAATCTGTGAAGCTTGTAGGTAAGCCAGTAGCCCTTATGAATAAAGAGGATAAGGTAACTGCTATCCAGTTCCTTAATGATTCCGGAGCTTTTCTTATTACAAAATCCGGAGATAAAGTCGCAAATTATTTTGGAATTTCCAAATATACGCTTTATAGTTATATTGATGTGAATAAATAATATTTTACTTATTTTCTTTTGTTTTTATAACAATATTAGCACATTTTCCATGTGGCATAAAAAGCCATATAATACCCGCTCCTTATTACAGGAATTGGATATTATATGGCTTATTTTGTATAATCTGTCAGAACATCCGCTGTCAGCTTTACCGGTTGTTCGTTAGTCAATAATCAACATCCTGCCCCCTGCAAGCAGCGGCTACTCTTCTTCGCTTCCCAGTCGGTGGGCTTCTTTATAGATTTCACAGGCGCCCTGGTTTACACATCTTTTATAGGCGCAGTCCATAAAGGTAAGTATCCTTTTCCCATCTTTTTCTTCGTACTCACAGCACACTGTCTGACTGCCGTTACAGGTTCTGCAAAAACCTGAGATAAATTCTTCTGTTTCCATTTTATCATCCTATCAGCTTAATTTATGTACAAAAATCCCGCTGCGCAGCTTCGGCTCGAACCAGGTGGACTTGGGCGGCATCAGCTTGCTCTCATCTGCAATCTGCATCAGATCTTCCATGGGAGTGGGATACAGTGCAAATGCGATTCCCCTGGTCTCATCCGCCATGGCCTGGAGCTCTCTTAACTTATGGCTTCCGCCTACAAAGCTGATGCGCTTATCTGTTCTCGGATCTCCAATGCCAAGAACCGGTCCTAATACCACATCCTGAAGGATCTGGGAATCCAGCTGTCCTACCACATCTTTTCCCTCGTAGAGCGCGCTCTTCGCCTTCAAAAGATACCAGAATCCATCCAGATACATTCCGAAGCAATGCTTCTCCACTGGCTTTGCAGGAAAACCTGGCACGATCGTCATGTCGAAGTTCTCCTTGATCTTCTCAAGGACTTCCTCCACGCTCTGCCCATTCAGATCCTTCACCACACGATTATAGGCCAGAATGGTAAGCTGGTCATATGGGAAAACCACGGAAAGGAAATAGTTAAACTCTTCTTCCCCTGTATAATCCGGATTCTCCTGGCGGCGCTTCAGTCCTACCTTCACAGCAGAAGCTGCTCTGTGATGGCCATCTGCAATATAAAGTGCAGGGATTCCCTCCAGCTCGCTCTGGATCTGGCTGATGGCCTGATCCTGGTCGATCACCCACACACGGTGTGTGATCTCATCCTCTTCTGTAAAATCACAGGCTACCTTGTGGTCCTTTTTCCACTGCTCAAGGAGGGCAGTCAGACTATCTGTGTAGCGGCAGGCAAGATAAATAGGGCCGGTATTCGCATCACATACATCCACATGATGGATACGGTCCAACTCCTTGTCCGATCTGGTAAGCTCATGCTTCTTCACCACATTGTCCAGATAATCATCAATGGAAGCACAGCCGGCAATTCCAGTCTGCACCTTGTCCTTGCGTACCAGTTCATATATGTAATAGCAGGGCTTATCGTCCTGAACCAGAATGCCATTCTCTTCCATCTTAGAAAGATTCTCCTTCGCCTTCTGGTAAACCTTCTCATCATAAAGATCTGTCTCGGCCGGCAGATCCATCTCCGCTCTGTCTACATGGAGAAAAGAATCCGGGTTCTCTTTTCCGATCACAGCTGCCTCTTCTCTATTCACCACATCATATGGAAGGGCTGCTACTGCTGCTGCCTTCTCTTCTGTAGGTCTAAGTGCTTTAAATGCACGAAATACTGCCATAAAAATCTCGCTCCTTCCTACGGTCCGTATGTTCCGTGTTACTGTTCTACATGGTTTTGCCCGCTTTTCCTAAGTGTCGTAACTTACATTTTACCACAATTATCTGCCATCTGCAATCAAACTAAATATTTTTTGAGAAAGCTAAATTTTTTTGTATTTTTCTATTGCAAATTGATTTATTTATGTTATTATACTTATTAGGAAAACAAAAATGTAAGTAAGACGTAACCAAATAAATCATATCTACGAAGGAGGTTTTCCCCATGACAGACGGACTGAAATGGACGGTCAATCATGTACCGGGATCTGATGACAAGTTCCTGGATCTGATGTCCGAAGAAAACGTAACCAAAGCAAATGAATTTCACAAAAGCTTTCCACAATATTCCGTAACACCGCTGCAGAAGCTTTCCGCTCTTGCTTCCTATCTTGGAGTAAAGGGCATCTACTGCAAGGATGAATCTTACCGTTTCGGATTAAATGCATTTAAGGTTCTTGGCGGCTCTTACGCAATGGGACGTTACATAGCAAAGGAGCTTGGACGTGATATCAGTGAGCTTCCTTACAATGTTCTCTCCTCTGACAAATTAAGAGAGGAATTTGGACAGGCTACTTTCTTCACCGCCACAGACGGAAACCACGGCCGCGGCGTTGCCTGGGCAGCTAACCGTCTTGGACAGAAGGCCGTAGTCAGAATGCCAAAGGGAACCACTAAGACACGTTTTGACAACATCGCCAAGGAAGGCGCTGAGGTTACCATCGAGGAAGTAAACTACGACGACTGCGTAAGAATGGCAGCCGCTGAGGCCGCTAAAACAGAGCATGGCATCATCGTTCAGGATACTGCATGGGACGGATATGAGGAAATTCCATCCTGGATCATGCAGGGATACGGAACTCTGGTTCTGGAGGCAGATAAGCAGCTGAAGGAGAACGGTGTTGACCGTCCTACCCACGTATTCGTACAGGCTGGTGTTGGTTCTCTGGCTGGTGCAGTTGTTGGATATTTTGCTCACAAGTATAAAGAGAATCCCCCAGTAATGGTTGTCTGCGAAGCAAGCGCAGCTGACTGCCTCTACCGCTCCGCTGTAGCAGCAGATGGCAATCTGGTAAATGTTACCGGTGATCTGCAGACCATCATGGCAGGTCTCGCATGCGGCGAGGGAAATACCATTGGATGGGACATCCTGAAGAATCATGTAACTGTCTTCGCATCCTGTCCGGACTGGATGAGTGCGAAAGCAACCCGTATTTATGCAAATCCTCTTGAGAACGATCCGCACATCGTATCCGGTGAATCCGGTTCTGTTCCTCTTGGTCTTGCATATACCGCTCTTCATGATGAGGATGCCAAGGATCTGAAGGAAGCCCTGAAGCTGGATGAAAATTCCAATATTCTGGTGATCTCCACAGAGGGTGATACCGATCCGATCCGTTACCGTGAGATCGTATGGGATGGTTTATACGGAACAACCGAATCATTAAGTAAATAATTATAACAATATTATTCTTTTTTATGAAAATACGGAGGTAAAGAGTTATGGATTATAACAAAATCAAAGAAGCTGCACAGAATTACGAAGCAGATATGACCAAATTTCTTCGTGACCTGGTTCACTTCCCAGGAGAGAGCTGCGGTGAGAAAGACCACGTAATGCGAATCAAAGAAGAGATGGAGAAGCTTGGCTTCGATAAAGTTCAGGTTGACCCAATGGGAAATATCCTTGGCTACATGGGAACTGGAAGCACTCTCATCGGTTTCGACGGACACATTGATACTGTAGGTATCGGAAACAGGGACAACTGGGAATTTGATCCATATGAGGGATTTGAGACTGAGACCGAGATTGGCGGACGTGGAACTTCTGACCAGATGGGCGGTATCGTATCTGCAGTTTACGGTGCAAAGATCATGAAAGACCTTGGTCTTCTCAATGACAAATATCAGGTTGTGGTTACCGGAACTGTTCAGGAAGAGGACTGCGACGGTCTTTGCTGGCAGTACATCATCAACGAAGACAAGGTTCGCCCGGAATTCGTAGTTTCCACAGAGCCTACAGACGGCGGTATCTACCGTGGACAGCGTGGACGTATGGAAATCCGCATCGATGTAAAAGGTGTTTCCTGCCATGGTTCCGCTCCAGAGCGTGGTGACAACGCCATCTATAAAATGGCCGACATCCTTCAGGACGTTCGTGCATTAAATGAAAATGATGCAGCAGATGAGACCGAGATCAAAGGTCTTGTAAAAATGCTGGACAAGAAATACAATCCGGAATGGGAAGAGGCAAACTTCCTTGGAAGAGGTACTGTTACTACTTCCGAGATCTTCTTCACATCCCCAAGCCGCTGCGCAGTTGCTGACTCCTGTGCTGTTTCCCTTGACCGCCGTATGACAGCAGGTGAGACCTGGGAGAGCTGCCTGGATGAGATCCGCGCCCTTCCATCCGTTAAGAAATATGGTGACGATGTGAAAGTTTCCATGTATGAGTACTCCCGTCCATCCTGGACAGAGCTTGTATATCCGATTGAGTGCTATTTCCCAACATGGGTAATCCCGAAGGATCACAAAGTTACTGATGCTCTTGAAGAAGCTTATCACAATCTGTATGGCACAGAGCGTATGGGCAATGCTGAGACAGAGGCTATGAGAAAAGCCCGTCCTCTTACTGACAAGTGGACCTTCTCTACCAACGGCGTTTCCATTATGGGACGTAACGGAATCCCATGTATCGGATTTGGACCTGGCGCAGAGGCACAGGCTCATGCTCCAAATGAGAAAACATGGAAAGACGATCTGGTAAGATGCGCAGCTGTTTACGCAGCACTGCCAACAGCTTACTGCAAATAATCACTGACGCGAGGTCTGGCGTGTGCAGGAAAGCCTTCCGCAATCTGTACATTTCGGAAGCAGGCAGCTCCTATAATGTGTCTGCTTCATACCTCCACTTTGCACATAACATTTTACACAATATCATATAAGGAGAAAACTTCATGAAAACATTACAGGATTACATTGACAAACTTAACAGCCTTAACTTCAAAGAAATGTACAACAACGATTTCTTCTGGACCTGGGATAAAACAGACGAGGAACTGGAGGCTGTTTTCACAGTTGCTGACGCTCTTCGTTTCATGAGAGAGCACAACATCTCCACAAAAGTATTCGAGAGCGGCCTTGGAATCTCTATTTTCCGTGACAACTCCACACGTACCCGTTTCTCCTTCGCTTCTGCCTGCAACCTTCTTGGACTTGAGGTACAGGATCTGGACGAAAAGAAGTCCCAGATTGCACATGGTGAGACTGTCCGTGAAACTGCAAACATGGTTTCCTTCATGGCTGATGTAATCGGTATCCGTGACGACATGTACATTGGCAAAGGCCACGCTTATCAGCAGGAATTCATGAACGCTGTAACAGAGGGAAATAAAGATGGTATCCTTGAGCAGAGACCTACTCTTGTAAACCTTCAGTGCGACGTTGACCATCCTACACAGTGTATGGCAGATATGCTTCACATCATCCATGAGTTCGGCGGCGTTGAGAACCTGAAAGGCAAAAAGCTTGCTATGACATGGGCTTACTCTCCTTCCTATGGTAAACCGCTCTCCGTTCCACAGGGTGTGATCGGACTTATGACACGTTTCGGTATGGACGTTGTTCTGGCTCATCCGGAAGGATATGACGTAATGCCAGAGGTTGAGGAAATCGCTAAGAAAAACGCTGAGAAATCCGGTGGTTCCTTCACAAAGACCAACAGCATGGAAGAAGCATTCAAAGATGCTGATATCGTTTATCCAAAGAGCTGGGCTCCATTTGCTGCAATGGAAAAACGTACCAACCTTTATGGAGAGGGCGACTTCGATGGAATCGATAAACTGGAGAAAGAGCTTCTTGCTCAGAACGCTGAGCACAAAGACTGGGCTTGCACAGAAGAGCTTATGAAGACCACCAAGGACGGAAAAGCCCTTTACCTGCACTGTCTGCCAGCTGATATCACAGGCGTAAGCTGTGAGACCGGTGAGGTTGATGCAAGCGTATTTGACCGTTATCGTATCCCGCTTTACAAAGAAGCAAGTTTCAAACCATATGTAATTGCAGCAATGATCATGCTCTCCAAATTTGAAAATCCACAGGATATCCTGAAAAAACTGGAAGTAAAAGCTGCTCCAAGAATTATGGAATAATGCTTTTCAGGGGGCTGTAGGAATACAGCCCTTTTTTGTTCTCATTTTTGATTGTATTTCTAATATTTTATATACTTTTAATATAATAAATTGTTATTTTGTATATTTTTATAATCATATTTATGAAAGTGAAGCGTTCTAAATTAACATCATTCGCCAAAATTTTGCTTTGTTTTCTTATATTTTTCGTCGCTTCTATTGCTTTCATAAACATTTTTCCAGGGAGGTTTTTATGATATATAAAAGAAAACGTATCGTAGTTGCCCTCGGTGGCAACGCACTTGGAAATACACTTCCAGAACAGATGATAGCAGTAAAGTCTACTGCAAAGGCGCTCTGCGACCTTATTGAGGAAGGTCACCAGGTAGTTGTGGTTCACGGAAACGGACCGCAGGTGGGTATGATCAACAATGCCATGACTGCACTTACCCACGAAGACCAGACACAGCCAAACACTCCGCTCTCCGTCTGTGTAGCCATGAGCCAGGCTTACATTGGCTACGACCTTCAGAACGCACTCCGCGAAGAGCTCCGCAAACGTGGCTTCATGCGCACCCCGGTTGTCACCGTTGTAACCCAGGTTCGTGTGGATCCGGAGGATCCTGCATTTGAAAATCCAAGCAAGCCAATCGGTAAATTCCTTACCAAAGAAGAGGCCGATTTCCAGGCAAAGGCTTACGGACATGTTATGAAAGAAGACGCAGGCCGTGGCTACCGCCGTGTGGTTGCTTCTCCCAAGCCAGTGGAAATTGTAGAACAGGATGCCATCAACAGCCTTGTAGACGCCAACAAGATCGTCATCTGCTGTGGTGGTGGCGGAATTCCGGTAACCTTAGAAGGCCATCACTTAAAAGGTGCTTCCGCTGTCATTGACAAAGACTTCGCCAGCTGCCTGCTGGCAAAGCAGCTGGATGCAGATATGCTGATCATTCTGACTGCTGTAGAAAAGGTTGCAGTTAACTTTGGTAAAGAAAACGAGAAATGGCTGGACGACCTTACCGTTTCCCAGGCTAAGAAATACATCGAAGAGGGCCAGTTCGCCGCTGGATCCATGCTTCCGAAGGTCCAGGCCTGCGTAGACTTTGCCAGCTCCGGCACCGGCCGGACAGCTATGATCACCCTACTGGAAAAGGCGAAAGATGGTATTATGGGAAAAACGGGAACACAGATTCATCTGTAAGAAGTAATTTTGACATAAAAATCCCCTCTTAAGCAGACTTTATTTACCTTGTCTATCTAAGGGAGATCATATCACAGTTCGCGCCATACCTTTTTTATATTTCAATGTATTAGACAAAAAGAACTTTCTGCACTCATTATCCTCTAGCCTGCAGAAAGTTCTTTTCATTATCATTTGTGATGTTTCTCTTCCTCTTCTTCCACCAGTCTGGAAGTCTCTTCTGACGGTGCTGAAATCACTGCTGCTGCCACGATTTCGCACGGTGGATTCTCCTTTACAGCATCTACTGCTGCCTTCACTGCGGCTACATCACCGCTTAAGAATACCGTTGCATGACCCCCGCACTTGGTATGCCAGGTACGGAATTCCACATCTGATGTTTTCAGCATCTGGTCAAGGACAACCACTGCATTGCAGCTTCCCAGAACCTCTACTAATCCTAATGCTCCATAAGACATCTTTTATTTCCTCCTGACATATTCTATTTATTAATGGTCATCTTAAGTGCCACTTCTGTGTCTGCTGTTGGGGATGCGATCACCGTATGGGAAACGATCTTGCCAAGGGGTTTCGCTGTCTCTAATGCCACCTCCATGGCTGCATTTACATCAGAAACACTTCCGCGCATCTTTACACATGCTCCACTTTTCAGTCGGTTTCTTTCTACGCTCTGGATCTTTACATTTGCAGCCTTAGACGCTGCATCAAGAGCAACAAAGCAGGCTACCAGGTTATCCAGTTCAAACACCCCAACTGCCATGCCATCATAGTTTTCTGCCATTTTATCCTCCTTATAAGACGGGAAAATGGTGTATCGCTCACTTTGTTTCTGTAACATACACCACAGAACTTTTCCTGCGAGCAGAAATGAAAATACTTCTCCCGACTGCTTTCTTTTTAACTAGTATACCTTGTTTTTATCATAATTACAAGTAATTTCTGGTTGAAACCTCACATAAATTCACATAATCCAACAGAATCCCACATTTTTCTTTAAAGGCTCTTGTATGTCAAAAATAAAGCATTTTATGTTCTGCTATTTTTGTGCTTTAACATCCATATCGATAAGCTCCCTTACATCCTTTACCTTCAAAACAGCCGTATCATCCCTATGTGCAGTTATTACAGATTTCCCCCCTTTATCTCCGGTAATAGAAAGCAGGTCACAATAATATTTCTTTGTAAAAATACATGGATTTCCAAGTTTTCCCTCCCAGGAAACGCAGGCGATTCCTTTGCCGGAGGTTTTTAGGAGGTTGATAAGCTGGTGGATTGTTTCGGTGGTGAGCCAGGGCTGGTCGGAGACGGTGAAGAGGCAGGCGTCAGCGTCCAGGTTGGCTTTTAGGCCAATTTTCAGGGAGGAGGAGATTCCTTCGTCTGGATGGGGATTGATGTATACGTTTGCACCCAGGGATCTTGCGGTCTGCTCTATTTCTTCGTATTGTGTGACTACTGTTATTTTTTTATAGCAATTGTCCCGTTTTACAGTTTCATCCGAGGACGCAATTATTCTGTTGCTTTCTTCATTCTGTTTTTCACATCGTTCCAAACTTTCATACTCATTTTTCTCAAGCAGTTCTGCTACCACCATCAGTTTCTCCAGAATATGCCGATACATCGGCTTTCCGTCGATCTCATATAAAAGTTTATTGCTTCCAAACCGGCGGCTGTTTCCAGCTGCCAGCATGATCAGTGCAATCTTCATAATTTTTCTGCCTCTTTCAGGCTGCCGTAAGCAGCTACTGTGCCTTGTTTTGCCAGATCTTCTACTATGTGTTCTGCGGGAGAACTGTCTTGCAATACATCTGCTTTATTTAAGTACACCCGGTAAATTTTGTGGTCTACATTTTTATATAAGCCGTGAACAGAGGTTGCTATTTTTTCTATGTCTTCTGGGGTAACAGGTGCATCCAGATTTTTTTCCAGGAAAGAACTGGTATATTCGGCGCGGTGGGCGGTCTCACGGATGGGCTTACCAAGACAGTCCAGACCGATCACACTTACTACCACGTCTGCAAAATCGGGGATTACTGGTTCCCAATCAGCTGGAACTTTCAAGGGTTTTCTTTTCGCTCCGTCCGCTTCGATCAGCATGACATCACAAAGGGGAACCAGTTTCTTCAATGCTGTTTCCTCTATGGCGCACATTTTCCCAGAGGTTTCTTCCATATCGGCAACTGCAGCAAAGCCGTGTTCTTTCAACATTTCCGGGACCACTTCAAGATCTGCACTCTTTACGAAAGGCAGCATGGGATCATAGGCCATGTGAGTGGTTGTGGAAATAATCACTTTTTTACCCAAAGCCTGTAATTCTTCATTCAGGCGGTAAATCAGGCTGGTCTTTCCCCCACCGCCTACCACAGCGATTACCTTGTATTGGTCTATATCAAGTTTCAATAAATCCAGAAAATACCCACTCTTTCTCATCCTGACCTCCTATGCACTCATTCTTCAAATCCAGGTTAATTTCATAACATTTCCAAACAAAAATATGCTAATAACACAACGAGACAGTTGTCAAGGTCTCATGCAAGCATAGGCTCTAGAGCGTTGCTCTCGAAACTTTGACTGGCTGCTTATTTTTCTGGCAGCACACCTTCGCTTAACAAAATCTCCACCACACTTCCGGCAATGCATCTGGCTTTGTCCGAAATGGTAAAGCAGTTCTTTTTCTCCTCTTTTCTGGGGTCGATATCGGCAATTTTCATTCCCAGGGGAACATTGTAGCCTTCCTTTATAATCCCCCTTAATACGCCTGTTATAGAGGCTTCTACAGGGGTTTCTCCCACATAGGCAAGGATCTGTCCCTTCTCTACAAGATCGGCGATATGGGCGATATTATGGATCCTGCCAGCACCTGGAGAGTGGATCACACGTTCTTTGCTGACGCCGCCTACCATTCCAGGGACACCGGTGTTCGGTATGGCCGGTCCTTTGGTAATAATTCTGGCAAGATCGTGGCCTCGCATAGTTTCTACAACGTAATCCACATCTTCACCAGCAGAGAAACCAGGTCCCAAACCAATGGTAAGAGGAGCCATATCTCTTGACGTCCCCAGGTTTCGTTTCGCAAGGATTGCATCCACAAGTGCAGATACCCTTCCCTTGACAGAAAGTTCAGCAATACATTTGCCTGTCGGATCAACCATAAGTGGAAGTTCTCCTGCCTGCCAGATTTTCTCACTTTCTTCCAAAGAATCCGCTCTTCGACAAAGAACACCTTCTACAACTGCTGTTCCATCATATACAGCTTCGCAAAAAGCAACCTTTCTTCGGATTGCGCTTGGTTTCTCACATTCTAAGATCAATACACGATAACCGCAGCGATGCAGTCTGTGGATCACGCCACTCGCCAGGTCTCCGCCTCCGCGGACTATTACACATTTGTCACTCATACTTTTTTCCTGTCCATTTTCAATATTTTAGAAAAGGCGGGGAAGTCCCCGCCTTCTGGCATTTCATTTCATAACAATATTATCACAAATCAAGTAATTCATTATTTAGAATAGCAAAGTTCATAACAATATCGTTTTACAATTAATATTATAACACGTTTTTCACTTACAGCATAGCATAAAACAGCAAGATTTTGAGAATTGCAGTAACTTACGTTAATGTTCACAGGTAATGTTCCGCGAGGTGTTTTTTGTGAGCAAAACTCACAGAAAACCCGAGAATTAAGTTTGCGTAGCAAACGCTACTTCTTGTGCTTGTCACAAGAAGGTTCGTGTTTCTGTGCAGCGCGAAGCGGTTACTGGTCACGGAGTAAACAGTAACCAACTCACTCATCCCCAGCCGCCATATTCTCCTTATTCACCTTCTCCACCGCATTCACAATATTCTCATACCCTGTACAGCGGCAAAGGTTTCCTGCCATATGCTTGCGGATCGCGTCTCTTGTAAGCTTCTCGCCCCGCTCCAGAAGCACTGTAGCAGACATGACAAAGCCTGGTGTGCAGAAGCCGCACTGGATGGCGCCCTCTTCAATAAAAGCTTCCTGGATCCTGGTAAGCTCTCCATTTTTCTCAAGCCCTTCCAGGGTGCGGATATTTTTGCCCTCCGCCCACACTGCCAGATAAATACAGGAATCGATGGTCTCGCCGTCAATAATCACGGTGCAGGCTCCACATTCGCCTACTTCGCAGCCTTTTTTCACAGAGGTAAGCCCAAGGCGGTTGCGCAGCATGTCAAGAAGGGATTCTCTCACGTCCACGTACTCGGCTACCTCTTTTCCATTTACGGTACACTGTACCAGCCGCATATCTTTTTTCATGACTGCTCACCTCCTGTTACATTCTCAGTGCCAGATGGCGGCTGAATTTCTCCATTTTCTCCGGTTAAATTCAAATCTCCATCTGAACTGAAATTTCCACTTGCACTTGTATTTTCGCCTGAAGTTGCCCGAATATCGGACACTACTACTCCCGTCACCATTCCCCTTCGGACACTCTCCTTCAGCGCCCTCTTCGCAATCTCTCCGCCGATCTGCAAACGGAACGCCTTGGAAGCACGCCAGGAATCTCTAGGATTAATCTCTTCCCTTACCAGTTCTTCCACCTTCTGGTACAGCACATCGCCAATCTCCATACCTTTCAGTGCCTCTTCCGTCTTCACACACCGATAAGGTACAGGAGCCGCCACGCCAAAGGTAATCCTTACATCTTCCAGAACTTTCTTCAAGGGATCAATTTTGCTCACAACACTGCAGCTCAAAGTGGCAATATCCATAGCATTTCGCATGGAATACTTAATATAAAATCCATGATACCCCTGATACTCTTTTCCCGGGATCACAATATGCGTAAGTACGTCCCCCTGATGCAGATCTACCTTGCCAGGTCCCAGGTAAAAGTCCTTAATGGGAACCATCCGTCCGCCAGTTCCATCTGCGATCCGAAACATGGCATTCAGGGAAAACAATGTCGGCGCACTGTCTGCGCTGACTGCACCATTGCATACGTTTCCGCCAATGGTACCAATATTGCGCACCTGCGGTCCACCAACCTGGTCTACCGCTTCCCCCAGAACCGGGATCAGCTTCTGGATCACCGGATCACCAGTCACATGGGAAAAGGTAGTTCCAGCGCCAATATAAATATCACCGGACTCCATCAGCTGGACTCCCTTAATCTCCTTAATATCACGGATACTCACCAAAGATGTGCCTGCCATTTTGCCCTCACGGATCTTGATCAGCACATCACTGCCACCGGAGATCACCCTTGCATCCGGATGCTCCTTCAAAAGAGTCACCGCTTCCTTAATGGTCCCTGCATTGTAATAATTTTCAATATCGTACATTCCTCATGCCCCCTTTCTCAGATCAGTCCGGCTTTTGTAAACCCGTCTATCAGTCTTTGTGGTGTCAGAGGAATCTCGGAAAAACCGATGCCAGTTGCATGAAGCACCGCATTTCGGATAGCCGGTGCCCCAGGAATTGCCGGAGGCTCGCCAAGAGCTTTGTTTCCATATGGACCCATAGGATCGTTCAATTCCACAAACTCAGCGGTCAGATTCGGTGTATCCATCATTGTCATCATTTTATAATCCAGCAAAGTCCCATTTAATGGTCTTCCAGTTTTCTCATCAATAAGAAGCTGCTCAGAAAGTCCATATCCCATTCCCATGAACATACCGCCATGAACCTGCATCGCTGCAAGCTGTGGATTCAAAAGAGTTCCACTGTCATGAACATTCACAATATCCAGAACCTTGATCTTGCCAAGCTTCAGATCCACTTCCACTTCCGCAAAACAGCAGCCGCTGGCAACCGTATTCTTCTTCACCTGTCTGGAAACCTCTGCTGTGAGAACAGAAGAATTGCTCAGACTGTAATAGCTCTCCATAGCCAGATCCTCAAGGGAAATCGCAGGCTTGCCATCAGCCAGAACATAACCATCCTCCAGTTCCAGCCTGTCCACATTGCCCGGGACCAGAGTTCTGGCATATTCCAGGATCTTCTGCTTCAGCTGCTGCGCACACTCCTTCACAGCTGTACCAGTGACAAAGGACTGTCTGGAAGCATACGCACCTGTATCAAAAGGCGTCACATCAGTATCCTGCTGGGTTACGATATGTACCCTGGAAATATCCATATGCAGGGTCTCTGCTGCCATCTGGGAAAATACAGTATCAGCGCCCTGTCCAATCTCTGTAGCACCAACCTGCAGCTGTACACTGCCATCCTGGTTCAGGGAAAGTCTGGCACCTGCGATTTCCAGGGAAATCGGCCACACACCAGTCTTATAGGAAAACAGCGCCATTCCCACACCGCGCCGGATATCACCAGTCTGGTTCTGATATGCTTTACGTTTCTCTTCCCAGTGAATATACTCTGCTCCCTTTTCCAGACACTCAAAAATGCCGTTGGTATTGGCTGCGATCGGCTTCAGATAGGCATCCTCATAATAACCATGGATCAGATTTTTCCTACGGAATTCCAGAGGATCCATGCCGATCTCATAAGCAATATCATCCATAAAACTCTCTGTGGCAAAGCAAACCTGAGGAATGCCATAACCTCTCATGGCACCTGCTGTAGGACAGTTGGTATAAACGGTATAGGCTTCTCCACGGATATTCGGACAGGCATACTGAAGCCTGCTGGCTGTCAGACCATTGGCTGCAATGGCATGTCCGTGGGAGGCATAAGCGCCCTGATTGGAATAGGTAGTCATTTCCTTTGCAAGAAGATGTCCCTCTTCGTCCACTCCCGCTTCCATATCGTATTCAATGGAATGACGGGTTCTGGTATTGGTAAAAGTCTCCTCACGTGTAAGCTCGATCTTTACCGGACGGCCTCCCACCTGCATGGTAAGGAATGCATTCAGGGGCTCATAAAGCACCTCCTGCTTATTTCCAAAACCGCCGCCTACATATGGCTTGATCACACGTACCTGGCCCCATGGGATTCCCAGTGCCTGGCCAACAACACGACGTACAATATGGGGGATCTGTGTGGAAGAAACCACCACGATCCTGCCTTTTTCCATATAAGCATAAGAAATATTATTCTCAATGTGACAGTGCTGGACAATCGGAGTCTTATAGCTTCTTTTCAGCTTTACGGCAGCCTTCTCCATTGCATTGTCCACATCCCCGATCGCAAAGCTGGACCTGGCCAGAATATTATCCTTCTTGTCCAGATGAATAGGATGCTCCGTTCCCCGCATGGAAATCTTCGGACTTACCACCACCGGATACTCCTCGTATTCTACTTTGATCAGCTTCAATGCACGGGAAGCTGTCACTTCATCTTCTGCAACAACAGCTGCAATATCATCGCCATAATAACGTACTCGTCCAGTGAGCAGATTGCGGTCTGCCACATCCTGATGAGCAAGTTCCACAGACCAGGGATGTCCTGGTGTGGGATAACAATGATTCGGTACGTCTTTAAAGGTAACTACCTTTACTACGCCGTCCAGAGCCTCTGCTTCGCTGGTATCAATGGATTTTACCACACCGTTTCCGATCTTTGCATGATAAACCCTGGCTACCAGACACTTATTCAGGATCAGGTCATCTGTAAATTTCGCACGTCCTGTCACTTTCTCATAAGCGTCTACTCTTGGAACACTCTTTCCAATCATATGCTTCACCTTCTTTATATTTTTGCATGTATTCTATAAACAATTTAGCTGTTTTACTATATAATACCGAACTTTCTGAAAATTTACAATCTCATTTTGCAAAATAATATTCAAATTCGGGCAAATAATTTGCAAAAGAAGTCAAACTGATTTCTAAAATGCTTTAAGCTTTCGCTGTATAAATCCCCCGCAGATCATAAATCGCATGTCTCGGGCATTTCACCGCGCACATACCGCAGCTCAGGCAGACAGACTCTTCGATCACTGCACAATTCTCCATAACCCGGATTGCCCCTGCCGTACAGGTTTTCTCACAGATTCCACAGCCGATACAGCTGACCTCACACTGTTTCTTCGCCTCTGCACCTTTGCTCTTGTTGGAGCATTTTACCACGATCCAGTTGGCACACTCGTGAACATGAATGATCTTCTGGGGACATACCTTCCCACAGGCCCCACAGCCCATACATTTCTCTTCGTCCACTTCTGCCACTCCATACTGATTCAGGGAAATAGCGCCGAATTTACATTTCTCTACACAGGCTCCGCAGCCAATACATCCGTCTTTGCATCCATCGTCACCCGCTGTGGCCCTGCACCCCCCATTACATGCCACAACAGCTGACCGGTACGGAAATTTCTTCTTTACTGCCATCTCTCATCCCTTCCTTTCATATGGTGTTCCAGTAAGAGGAAGGCTGTAACGCCTTACACCATCTCTTCGGAAATAGGCATCTGCTATTGCTGGTGCAGTAGGAATAGAGGTAATCTCTCCAATACCAATAGCACCACAGGCAACCTTAAGACCAGGCTTGTCAATGACAATGGCATCAATCTTCGGAATCTCGTGAGCGCGGAAAAGGCCTAAAGAACCGTATTTGGAAATCGGTTTACAGTTCTCATCAATTGGGTATTTTTCCCGCAGTGCAAATCCCATGGACATTACCACACCACCCTCGATCTGACCTTCACAGGACAAAGGATTTACTGCTTTTCCCACATCATGGGCAGCCACCATCTCCTCGATCCTTCCAGTTTTGGAATCCAGGATACAAACCTGGGTAGCATAACCATAAGCTACATGGGAAACCGGATTTGGTACATTGGCACCAAGAGGATCTGTCTTGGCAAGATACTCTGCATAGTAAACCTTACCGATCATATCTTCTACCGTTAATCCTGCTTTTTTATCCTCCATCAGTTTCTCACAGGCTCTTCTGCAGGCTTCTCCTGTAATAAGTGTCTGTCTGGAACCAGATGTGGTTCCGGAATCCGGAGAAATCCAGGTATTGCTGCGTTCGTAAACGATGTCCTCTCTTTTTACATCTGTATTGCTCACGATCATCTGCGTCAGCACAGTGCCAAGTCCCTGTCCAATGCAGGAAGCCCCTGAATAAATATGAAGCTTCCTATCCTCTTCATAAATCAGTTTCACACGGCCAGTATCCGGAATTCCAACACCCACGCCTGCATTCTTCATAGCACAGCCAATTCCTACCGCTTTTCCCTCTGCCAAAGCAGCATCATATTTTGGCTTTACTGCCTCTAAGGTCTCCACAAGACCGGTGGAATCGTCTACGATCTGACCATTTGGAAGTGTCTCCCAGGGACGAATAGCGTTGCGGTAACGGATCTCCCAGGGCGTGATCCCCACCTTATCTGCCATCATATTCAGAAGTGTCTCCGTGGCGAAACAGGTCTGGGTAACTCCAAATCCGCGGAATGCTCCTGCCGGTGGATTATTGGTATAATAAGCAGTTCCCTCAATCTCAAAATTTTCGTAATGATAGGGACCTGCTGCGTGCGTACATGCACGCTCCAGAACCGGACCCCCAAGAGATGCAAATGCACCTGTATCCGAGGCAACCTTTGCCTTTACGCCCATGATATTTCCATTCTCATCACAGCCCATGGTCATGTCCATATAAAATGGATGCCGCTTAGGATGGACAAGCAGGGACTCTGCTCTTGTAAGCTTCATCTTAACCGGTTTCTTCGTCACATAAGTAAGAAGTGCGCTTAAATGCTGCACCGTCATATCTTCCTTGCCGCCGAATCCACCGCCTACCAGGGCATTCTGCACCTTTACTTTGTCTGTACCAAGGACTAAGCTGCATTCGTGCAGCGTCTGGTGTGCTGACTGGTCTGTGGAATATACAAAAACATCTCCGTCCTCATCATAGAAAGACACCGCACATTCCGGTTCCAGGAACGCATGCTCGGTCCACGGTGTCTCAAAATGATGGGAGATCACATATTTTGACTTCTCGATAGCCTCTGTGGCATTTCCCCGGCTGATATGTTTGTATGCGCAGATATTATTCTCTTCTTCATCAAATACCTTTGGCGCATCTTGTGCTGCTGCCTCTTCAATGGTATGAACGTGAGGAAGCACTTCATACTCAACCTTGATCAGCTTTACTGCCTTATCCGCGGTCTCTTTGTCCTTAGCCGCTACAAGTGCAATGGCATCTCCCAGATAATGGGTAAGGCCGCCTACCGGGATCAGGGTATACTGATCATGTTTCAGATGCCCGATCTTATTCTCCCCAGGAATGTCCTCAGCGGTAACAACCGCTTCAACCCCGGGAAGTGCCAGAGCCTTGGACTTATCAATGGAAAGCACTCTGGCCCTTGGATATTTGCTTCGTAAAGCGGAGCCATACAGCATGCCCTCCAGGTAAAAATCGTCTGGATATTTGCCAGTGCCAAGAACCTTTTCCCCCACATCGATTCTTGCCACACGGGATCCAATATGCCAGTCGTTATTCATTTCTTCCGGAAGTGCACCCTCCTGCATGACTTTGGCCGCAATCCGTACTGCATCTATAATTTTTACATACCCGGTGCAGCGGCAATAATTGTTGCGCAGGGCATATTTGATTTCCTCGTCAGTAGGCTCTTTATTCACGTCCAGAAGAGCCTTGGTGCACATTACCATGCCGGGAATGCAGAAGCCGCACTGTACGGCACCGGCTTTTCCGTAGGCATAGGTATATACCTTTTCTTCCCAATCGGTCAGTCCCTCTACTGTAATGATATTTCTGCCATCCAGCAGATCTGTATCTGGCACACAGGCCTTACAGGTTCTGCCATCGATGATCACGGTACAGGCTCCGCAGGCACCCTCACTACAGCCATCTTTTACAGAAGTCAGATGTAACTCATCACGGAGAAATCTGAGCAGCTTCTGATTTTTTTTCGCCTCTACCTGCTGGCCATTGACTGTAAATACTGCCATGTTGGACTCTCCTTTCTACTACACCTATGAAAGTCTGTTCTAGTTTACAATACATCCATGACTTTCACTATAATAGATACTGTCCACAGCCCCTTCTAAAAGCTGTGGACAGCACTTTCTATCATCTTATTTTATTATTAAATATCCATAATTATCGATGACTGCGCAGATCAGCTTCTTCAAACCGTCATACAGTTTATCTGCAGGATCATCTGCCTTGCAGTCTGTGATCTGGCCTACAAATCGAACCTTACAGGTCTTGTTCTCTTTATCCAGAACCACAAATCCATCATTTTTACTGTCTGCCATGTCTTTCTCATTCGCAAACAGAGTGAATTTATCCTTGTATGGTGCGCTTGCATATGGGCAGAAGCTCTTGCAGTTTCCACACTCGTTGCACATGTAATCTACATGGATCACCTGGTTCATAGCCATTCCAGGAACCTTGATAGAAATATTTGCGCGGTTCGGGCAGACATCCACACAGTTCTCACAGACCTTGTTACAGGTGAGACATCTCTCTTCCTCGGCCTTCGCTTCCTTGCTGTGTTTCAGAATACCTTTCTTTGCAAAGCAGTCTGCCTCTTCTCCTGCTACAGCAGCATCCTTTGTGATCTCTTTGCCAAGAATATCCTTTACTGCCAGCTGTGCGTCGCGGATTCCCTCTACAATGGTAGCCGCACCTTTTGCGCCATCACCAGCGACATAGACACCGCTTACACTGGTTTCAAGAGTCTTATCATTGACTTTCGCTTTTCCTCTTTCGTCTACTGCGATCTGGTTTGCGGTATAGAAATCAGTATCGATCTTCTCTCCAACGGCTACGATCACGGTGTCAGCCGGAACCTCTGTTACATCGGCTGTCTCAGTCACGCTTGCACGTCCGGAAGCGTCCATCTGGCCAAGCTCCATCTTCTTACAGATCAGTCGGCCGCCCTCAAGGCTTACCGGGGAAAGAAGTTCTTTGAACTCAACGCCTTCCTCCAGAACTTCCAGAAGCTCATCCTCTGCTGCCGGCATGTAACGTTTGGTTCTTCTGTATACAAGATAAACTTGCTCTACACCTTCTGTGCGCTTTGCAGCTCTTGCAGTATCCATAGCAGTATTTCCGCCGCCAATTACCACTACATTTTTACCGATATCCAGCTTACCATCCTTTGCCTTGAAATCACGAAGGAATTTCAGGGCGTTAACGGTCTCACCTTTTTCCAGTTTCAAGGTACCAGGCTTGCCAGCTCCGATCGCCAGGATCACAGCATCATAGCCCTGTGCTTTCAGTTCTGCTACAGAAGTGATTTCTGTGTTGGTACGGATCTCTACACCCATCTTCTGGATGAAGGAGATGTCTTTGTCAATGGCATCATTTCCAATACGGAAGCCTGGGATCACGTAACGGATCACACCGCCGGCTTTCTCTTCTTTTTCAAAAATAGTAACTGCTGTGCCTTCTCTTGCAAGGAAATAAGCAGCTGCAATACCAGCAGGACCACCGCCTACTACTGCAACCTTCTTGCCGTTTGGCTCACCAGCCTTAATCTCACCGATCAGCTGCTCATAGCCATGTTCTGCTGCTGTCAGCTTGGTACCACGGATATTTACAGATTCCTCGTAGAAATTACGGGTACATTTTGTCATACAGTTGTGTGCACATAAGGTACCTGTAATAAATGGCAGGGCATTCTTCTCCAGGATCACTTCAAGTGCTTCTTTATACCTGCCCTCACCAGTCAACGCTACATACTGTGGAATATCCTGGTGGATTGGACATCCTTCGGAACATGGTGCATAGAAGCAGTCCAGAAGAGGAACTTCCTTCGTGCTCTTTCTATTGGGGATCGGCTTGATATTCTTCACATGATGGGCATCTGTGATGGCATCTGCTGCCAGCTTCTTCAGCGCATCCACATCAATTCCGTCCCATTTCTTCGGACAGATTCCTTCCACTTTATCTGCCACCTGGGTGAATCTCTGGTAGCCGCCTGTCTTCAAAAGGGTGGTCGCCATGGTTACTGGCCAGATACCACATCCCACGATTTTGTCAATATTGTAATAATCTGCTCCGCCAGAATAGGAAATCCGGAGCTTTCCTGCAAATTCTGCAGAAAGTTTGGCTGCAAGGGAAATGGACAGCGGGAATAAAGCTTTGCCGGACATGTACATTTCTTCACTTGGAAGCTCATTTCTGGTAACGTCAACCGGGAAAGTATTGGTAATTTTCACACCAAACTCCAGGCCCAGCTCTTCGGATAATTTCATCAGACGGGTCAGCATAGGAACTGCATCCTCATACTGCAGATCGTCTCTGAAATGGAAATCACCGAATACCATATAGTCATATCCCATCTCATCCATGGTCTTTCTTGCGAAATCATAGCCAAGAAGAGTAGGGTTGCATTTTACAAAGGTGTTCAGATGCTTCTCTGTAAGAAGGTAATTTGCAATGCTCTCAATCTCCTGCGGAGGACATCCATGCAGTGTGGAGATCGTAGCAGAATTACAGACATTGGACGGGATTGCTTCAATGTCTTCTCTGGTGAAGTTCTGAAACTTGTCGGCATGATCCAGAAGCCATTTCTTACATTCCTGGAAAACAGCGGTGTCCTTCGCTTCCATCATTCCATCAATAAATGTATTGACCTTATCACCCTTAATTCCTGCAAGGTCATATCCTACAGAAATATTAAACTGGAAGCCATCCTGTGCGCCCAGGCCAAACTCCTTAGCCATTACGTGAAGGATAAACCATGCCTTAATGTACTCTCCCATTGCATCCGGAACCGTCAGCTCTGTAGACCACTCACAGTTATATCCCTCATCATCTGCAAGAATACAGGGTTTATTTACACATGCAGAAAGCTCTGCCCCGTCCATCTTCTGAACTGTCTTCAGTTCGAAGAAACGCGCTCCTGCATAGTAGGATGCAATGATATTCTGAGCCAGCTGGGTATGGGGACCGGCTGCCGGTCCCACTGGTGTCTCCAGATTTCTGGTGAAAATGGTCATATCATTCTTCGCATCCGCTGTATATGGACGATGTACCCCAAATACCGTATCCTGCCCCTTTTTCTCCTGAAGGACCCAGTCCATCAGCTGCCCAAAAGGCATACATGTCATAATATCGCTCATACTTATTTTCCTCCGTTAATATCATCTGCCAGTTCCTGTGCAGACTGACGGCAGTCAGCCATAACCTTGTCCACGTCACAAACCAGCACTTCTCTGTCTTTCATAAGGACCTTGCCATTACATACCGTGGTCACTACATCGTGTCCTGTAGTTCCGAACAGAAGATGTCCGTTTACATTGTCTGCTCTCATAGGAGTCAGCGGGTTGTAATCCATTACGATCACATCTGCTGCTGCACCTTCCTTCAGAACGCCCAGCGGTTTCTTAAAGTAGCGGTTGGCAATGATGGCATTGTTCTCAAAGAGCATCTTGGGAACCTCACCCCATGCAGCGTTCGGGTCACAGAGATGATGCTTATGAAGGATATTTGCAACCTTCCAGGATTCCAGCATATCATGGGTATATCCGTCTGTTCCAAGTCCGGTAACGATTCCCTTATGTACCAGCTCCATGGTAGGAGGGCATCCGCAGGCATTTCCCATATTGGATTCCGGATTGTGGACAACCATGGTATCGGTCTCTTTGAGTAGATCCATCTCATGCTCGTTAATATAAATACAGTGTCCAAGAAGTGTCTTTGGTCCAAGGATATTCCAGTCGTAAAGTCTGTCTACAATTCGTTTGCTGTGCTCCTTCAGGCACTGGTGAAGGTCATAAATGCCTTCTGCAACATGGATATGGTAGCCAACACCTTCTGGCTTCAGCTCATTACACAGCTCCATGGTCTCATCGGAAATTGTGAAGGAAGCGTGCATACCCATCATGGCAGCGATCATGTCACTGTCATCCGCCAGTGCGTGTTTGATAAAGTTCACATTCTCCATCACAGATTCTCTGGATTTGTCCATGCCGTCACGGTCGGAAATCTCATAGCAAAGACAAGTACGTACCCCAAGCTCTTTAGCTGCTGATTCAATGGCGTTAAGAGAACCTGTAATATGTCCAAAACTTGCGTGATGGTCGAATACTGTAGTTACACCATTACGGATGCTGTCGATATAGGTAGCCATTGCAGAAAGTCTGGTCTGCTCCAATGTAAGATGACGGTCAATGGTCCACCACTGTCCATCCAGAATATCCAGAAATCCCTTAGGATTGTACCCTTTAATACTCAGTCCTCTGGCAAAAGAGCTGTAGATATGCTCGTGGGTATTGATAAATGCAGGCATGATGACTCCGCCTCTGGCATCTACAAATTCTCCGTCCGGATATGCTTTCTTTACCTCATCTGTAGTCCCCACCATAACTATGGTGTTACCATCCATTGCAACTGCGCCGTTCTCTATAAATGCATTAGATGCGTCCCGTGTGATCATTCTTCCATTACCAATAATAAGCATATGGTATCCTCCTTTACTTAGTGAAATTGTCGAATCAAAAAGCACATTTCAACATTTTTTAGGATATTTTATACAGTTAATGTAACATATTCCCTTACAAATTTCAATAGCAATTCTAAAAATATTTTTGGCTTTCTCAAAATTTTTGTTCAGTTAAACTAACCTATTATACGAATTTTCCCGTTATATGCAAACAAGGCAGCCCGCTGTTGAAGCGAACTGCCTTGCTCTATCTTCTATAAAAAATATTCACCTTTCAATTCCATTGCAATATACACATAAGATGCTGTTTTCTACAATTCCCGGATCATATGTAAAAACTGCCTGCCTTTTTTCCATAATTCAGGATCAATTTCCACTTCATATCCCTTGCCATTCTTCACATGCCAGTCATAAAAGGAACGTTCTTCATCTGCATATTCTTCCATAATGTTCATGATGGTACCGCCATGCACCACCAGAGCCGCAGTAGAAAGCTTTCCCCGGATACAGCCGTTCACGGCTTTCTGAAAGCCCACTACATTTCGTTTCTTAAATTCCTCCCGGCTCTCTCCTTCTGGAAATGGCAGCAGCCCGCCAGAATCGATCCAGGCCTGATAGTGCTCGTTTCCATCCAGTTCCAGATAATTTTTATTTTCGAACTCTCCGAAATCACATTCTGCAAGCTCATCTATAATGTTCAGCTTTTTCCCTGGAAAAAGAATTCTGGCAGTCTGGGTGCAGCGAAGCATTGGACTTGCATATACGGCCTGTACAGCCGGATAATCCAGCTGCTCCAGCCGGCTTTCTTCTTCAGGGCAAAGGGGCTCGTCCGTTCTTTTTCCTATGTATCTTTTTAACTTATTGCCTTCGGTTTCCCCATGGCGGACCAGCAAAAGCTTAAGCATTCTTGATCACCGTCCCAATTCCGCAAACTACACGCGTTACTTTACTGCATTTTGCCGCCAGGCCTGTACAGACTCTTCCCACAGCCTCCCGGTATTTCCGGTCAAAAGCATCCATCGGGACAACACCATATCCCACTTCCTGGCTCACCAGAATAATATCTGGATTTTTCTCAGACAATTCTTCTGCCAGGCCAGCCACATTCCGATCTGCTTTTAATTCCTTTTTGATGTATTCCTGAAAATCCAGAACACCATCTGCTGTCATTAAATCCTCTTTTTCCAGATCAGCTCCATTTTTCCAAGCAACTTCAGGGTGCGTTTTCCTCGCGTAAGCACCTTTTCCCTGAAACGCCCCTCCAATGATCATTTCCATCTGTATCTTTCCCCTTTCTTTTCCCTGCTCTTTAGAACCACACAGATGCTACCGCAAGCACAATCGCCATTGTCACCTCGCAGAGGCAAAGAAAATAGCCTGCCAGGTCGCCTGTGATCCCTCCAAAGTATTTCATGGCTTTGTGATGATAGTAGAGAAAACTAAAGGCAGCTGCAGCAAATGCCAGAACACCAAGTATGGGCTGGATCCACACCATCACCGCCAGGAGGATTCCAAGATAAAGGATCAGCACATTTCTCACGGTCATTTCTTCCGCTTTTCTGGAAAATTCTGCCACAGTTCCATCTTTCCGTGCTTTCGGAAATGTCATAACACTAATTCCGGAAAAGCATCTGGAAACCATAAATCCCAGAGCCATGATCAAAAGTGCCGGTTGATTGGTCCAAAGCTGACTGTAAGCACCATACCAGGCAAGAAAATACACACATGCTGTAATAACCGCAAATGCACCGGCATGGGAATCTTTCAGGATTTCAAGACGCCGTTCCCGCTCCTGCCAGGAGCTTAAAGCATCGGAAGTATCCAGAAGGCCATCCACATGAATGCCTCCTGTCACCAGTACCGGAACCAGCACAAGAACCGCTGATACAAAGGTGGAATGAAATCCGAATTTTTCACCAGCCCAGCCAACCAGATAAGAAAGAGCTCCGATCACCAGACCAATAAATGGAAAAAAACAAAAGGTATATTTCATATTTTCTTTGTTCCAGTCGGCCCTTGGCATGGGAATCTTTGAATACATGGCAAAGGCCACTTTAAAGTTGTTCCACAGCATTTTCAACACCTTTTCCTCCTTTGTGCCAGATGGGGATTCCATATACAACTTCCACCACCTCATCTGCCATTTTTCCAATACTCTGGTTGATTTTCCCCAGATATTCCTGATAACGGACTGTATCCCCTTCATAGGCAGCTGCTTCCGAAAAAATCTCATTGGTAACGATCACCAGATGGCGCACCTGGCTCTTTAGCTTCTTTACGCCTTCCATAATTTCTTCCACAGTATTTTCACCGGCTCCATCTTCTTCGAACATTTCATTGGCTGCAAGATTGGACATACATTCTAAAAGAACTGCCTCATCTTCTGAAAAATCCAGTTTTTTTAATCCTGTATAGCACTCCACTGTCTCAAAACCTTTTCCAGCACGCATGTTTCGATGGCGGGCTACACGTTTATGGCTTTCCTCATCATAAGGGTGCATGGTAGCAATATAAATTCTTTTTCCTGGCCCAAAGGATAAGATCTTATCCTCAGCAAAAGCAGATTTCCCGCTTCCGCTTCCACCGGTCACAACTGTCATCATCTTATTTCAGCTCCTCGTACTGATCTACGTGTATGTCATCAAAGGTACTCAACGTATTGTATAGGGTAGCTCCCATATCAAGGAACGGACAAAGTGCAATGGCTCCAGTTCCTTCTCCCAGGCACATATCTGCATGGAGAACCGCTTCTTTTCCCAATTCATCCAAAACAAGATGGGCTGCTGGTTCTTTAGACACATGACTGGCAATCATATAATTTACAGCTTCTGGGCACAATCTGGCAGCAACAAGTGCTGCAACTCCTGAAATAAATCCATCGATCAGAACCGGGATCTGCAAAGCCGCACCACCCAGATAAACACCTGCCATTCCCGCAATATCAAGGCCGCCAACTTTAGAAAGAACATCCACCGGATCCTCTGGATCTGGCTTATTCAATGCAATGGCCTTTTTGATCGCATCAATCTTACGGGTAAGTCCATCACTGGAAAGTCCGGCTCCCCGGCCTGTCATCGTTTCTACCGGCTGATCCAGAAGCACAGATGCAACAGCACTGCTGGTGGTCGTATTTCCAATTCCCATTTCTCCAGTGGCCAGAAGACGATAGCCCTCTGCTTTTAGCTCCTTCGCCATAGCAATTCCAGCTTCAATGCCCTTCACGGCCTCTTCTCTTGTCATAGCCGGACCTTTTGTCATATTGCGGGTTCCGTACATTACCTTCAGGTCTGTACGGGCTGTGGTATCTCTTACCATTCCTACATCTACTGGCTTTACAGCCACACCGCACTGGTGGCACATTACACATGCAGTGGTAGTTTCTTTCACAAAGTTATCCGCCACAATAGCCGTAACTTCCTGTCCAGTCTGGGTAACCCCTTCTTCTACCACTCCATTGTCGGCACACATGGCAACCAACGCCTTTTTGCTGATGTCTACTTTTACCTCACCTGTGATTCCCACAACCTGTGTGATCAGATCTTCCATTTTTCCAAGGGAATGAAGAGGTTTGGCAATACTATCCCAGCGCTTTCTGGCTGTTTCCATCTTCTCCTCATCCAGAGGCTTTATGCTTTTTCGTGTCTCTTCTAACGTCATGATTTCCTCCCACTGGTAAATACCAGGAATTTGCTAAATATGTAGTTCAGAGCAAGAACAACAAACTGGGTAACGAATTTTCCCACCATATCATTCATATGCATGATTTCTGCAAAGAACCATACTCCGCCAACTTCAATCACCATAGTCACCAGTCTGGCGCCTATAAATTTACAAAAAGGCTGAATATGATCTTTGAGGGTTTCACATTTATCCTGAAAAACAAATTTGGAATTTACCACATATGCAAAAAGGATTGCTAAAATAATAGAAATTACATTTGCAATGTCTCTTTGCACTCCAATCTGACGCAAAATAAAAAAGCTTACCAGATTCACAAGTGTCGTGCATCCGCCAAAAAAAACATACCGGACAACATCACTGGCATACAATTTTTTAATGAGCGCTGTCATGATTTACCTCCTGATACACATCCTTCTTTCCGCGCACAATCTGGGAAATAATGTAACGTGGACGCCGCTTTACTTCTTCGTATATTTTCGCAATGTAGTAACCAATAATTCCAAGACTGAGCATAATTGCACTTCCAATCAGAAGAAGCACGATCAATGTAGTAGTGTAACCTTCCACTGCCTGTCCTGCAAAAAACTGAACCAACGAATAAATAATCAAAATCAGGGAACATCCAAAACAGCATCCGCCTACAATTGTGACAAACTGTAATGGCACAGTGGTAAATGCCACAATATTGGTAAATGCATACTTCACCAGAGACCAGGTTGACCATTTGGACTGTCCCGCTTCTCTGTCATGTACTTCGAATTCTACATAAGTCGTTTTATAACCTACCCAGGATGAGGTTGCCCGGAAAAACATATTTCTCTCCGGCATAGAAAGTATACTGTTTACAGCTTTTCGATCCATCATCTTAAAATCAGAGGCATTCTGCATATTTACACCGGTTGCCTTTGACATGATACCGTAGAAAAAGCCTGCACTTTCCTTATGGAGTAAGCTTTCTGTTCCTCTTGATTTCTTAACCCCTTCGATCACTTCCCATCCCTGTTCCCAGAGACGATACATTGGAATCAGGGTTTCCGGTGGGTGCTGTAAATCACAATCCATGACGGCAACTACATCCCCGGTTGCCTGTGCAAGTCCTGCATATACGGCTGCTTCTTTTCCAAAATTTCTGGAAAAATGAACGCCAAGGACGTTCACATCCTTTTCGCCAGCTTTGGTAATTTCATCCCAGGTTTTATCCTTTGAACCATCGTCGACAACCACCAATTCATAGGAAATACCTGCTTCTGATAAAACCTCATGAAGTACCCGACAGGTTTTCCCTACCATCAATTCTTCATTATAGGCTGGCAGAACTACTGATAATCTGCTCATTTTTCATCCTCTTCCCTGCTATCATGCAACATTTTTGTATTACTGCTGCATAGGCAGTTTCTTATTATTTCTCATTTTCAATGTTCCCATTATATTACAAATCTATTTTCCAGGCAACCTAAATTGCTATTCTTCAAACATTCTTAAGAGCTTTTTAAGATTTTCAGGTTTATATAATTTAGGCAATAAAAAAACGATAACCAAATGGCTACCGTCTCATTTATTGTACCTTCAAAACTACATACATGTTACATCCTAATGGAATCATTCTTCAACCTTGCGATTGTTGGTCAAGCCCTCACCCTATTAGTAACAGTCAGCTCCATGTGTTACCACACTTCCACCCCTGCCCTATCTACCTCGTCGTCTTCAAGGGGGTTTACTTCTTTCGAATGGGACATCTCATCTTGAGGGGGGCTTCACGCTTAGATGCCTTCAGCGTTTATCCCTTCCGGAC